>JAIWOG010000041.1 GCA_020217035.1 Magnetospirillum sp.
AGGACTTGACGGTGTTCAGCGCCGATTGATCCAGAATGTCGTGACCCGACGATTGGTGCAAGGCGACGCTTTGCGCCAAACCCAATTCGTTCACCCACACCAGCAGCACCACCAGTCCCTCCCAGCCGCGCCGCCGTGCCAGGGTGGGATAAGGCGGGCGCGGGTTGTCCAGACCTTCGACGTTCGATTGTGGCGCGACGAAGACTTCCGTTTGTTCCATGGTTTTGCCCTGGTCCGATGGGGCAACAGGGCCTGATCCGCTCGCCGGGCTGGTGCTGTCGGTGGCGGCGGGGGCGTCGTCCATGGCCGTGGCGGCGGGTTTGGTCGCCGGCGCGGCCTTCTTCGTCACACTCTTGACCGTGACTTTCGGCGTCGCCGGGGGGGATTGCGGCGCGGCAACCGGCAGGGGCGCCGGTGCCGCTTGGGGGGGCTGCGTCGGCTGGGGCATGGGCACCAGTTCCACCACCATGCTGTGGGGGGCCGGCATCGGCACTTTCGGCGGGCCGGCGCTCAAGCCCGCCAACGCCAGCACGATCAACCCGCCATGCAGCCCGCCGGCCAGCACGGCCCCGCGCCTGTCGCGCCGCCACGACAGCGGCGGCACCAATCTGACTTCTCCGATCATGGCATCCCCACCAACAGCAGGCGTCGCAGGCCCAAGGCCACCAGCACCAGGCCGCCGCCCCAGCGCAGCCAACGGTCGATGCCGCCTTCCAGGCGCAGGCCGTGCCCCAACAGACCCAGCAGCGGCACCGCCACCACCAGGGGGGTGACCGCCGCCCCCAGGCCGAACACCAGCCCCATGGCGGCGCCGTCCAGCGGCCGGGCGGCCAGCGCCGCCGCCGCCAGCAACGAGGTCAAGGGCATGCACGGCGTCAGGCTGAGCGCCGCCCCCAGGGCCAGGGGCGGCAGGCCGAAGCGGGTGGCAGCACAGCTTTTGCCACTTTTGCCGCCGCCGGTCATCAAGGCCAAGCCGGCGAAGATGCCGGCCAGCCCGATGGCCAGATGCCCGGCCGGCCCCGACAGGGCGCGGCCCAGGCTTTCCCCGGCCCAGCCGGCCAACCCGCCCAACAGGGCGTAGCCGGCCAAGCGCCCGGCCAGGAAGGCGGCCAAATCCTCGGCCGCCGCCCAGCCGCCCTGGCCCCTGGCCATGGCCCAGGTGCCGATGAAGGGCAGGCACGACACCGCGCAGGCGGTCAGCCCCACCGACACCCCCAGCACGAAGACGCCGGCCAATCCCAGGGCGTCCATGCTAGGCCGCTCCCTTGGGCAGCGGCTTGGCCTTGCCTTCCGGGCTTTGCTTGCGGGTCATCAGGGCGAAGGATCGCGCCGACGAGGTGACCAGCGGCAGCGGCCCCAACCGCAGGGACAAGGTGGCGTCCTCGGGGCAAAAGGCGACGCAGCGGCCGCACAGCGTGCAATCGGCGGTGAATGCCTTGGCGCCGTGTTCCCGGTGGATGGCGGTGATGTCCATGGGGCAAGCCTTGGCGCACAAGCCGCATTTGTCGCACCGCGCACTGGCTTTCTTGGCCAGACGCAGCGGCGCCAGCCGGCGCAGCAAAGCGTGCAGGGCCAGCATGGGGCAGATGCGGCAGAACGGCTGGCGGAACGTCAGGGCGAACACCGCGCCGAAGCCGAATCCCAGGTCGCGCAAGGCGACGAACACCCATTGCGAAAGGTCGCCCCCCACCGGCAGGGCCAGTTGCGTCACGTCGCCGCTGGCCAAGGTTGTCAGCACCCGCGACGGGCAGACCTGGCACCAGGGATCGCGGAAGGAATGGGGCAGCGCCCCCATGCCGGAAATCAGCGGCAGGGCGAAGATGGTCAGCACCAGCACCACCCACTTGACGGTGGAGACTTGCGGGCGCCAGGCGACGGGCACCCGGCGGAAGGCCAGGTCGAAACGTTGGCCGATGGCGAACAGGGCCTCTTGCGCCGTGCCCAAGGGGCACAGCCAGCCGCAGAACGCCTTGTTCAGCACCAGGAAGAAGGCCAGGAAGGAAAGCATTGTGAACAGCAGCGGCAGGAAGAGGGTGGCGGTGATGGTCTGCATCTTCACCAGCGCTTCGCCCACCCGGTGGTGCAATTGGTGCTGGATCGGGATCAGCACGCAATAGGCGCTGTTTTCCTGGTCATAGGCGCAAGAAAGCGCAGGCAGGGCGCCGGAAATCTTGTCGGCGGAATAATGGCCGACCACGCCCGCCCCCCACACCAGGAAGACGAAGCTTATGGCCTGCACCCAGGGGCGCAGGCGGATCATGGTGAACGGGGTCATGCGGCACCTTTGGGTTTGCGGCGCAGGATCAAGGGGATTGCACAGGCCATGCCCAACAGGGCGAAGACAGCGCCGAAACCCGGCGATGCTTTGTCCAATTGGTTCGGCCCATAGACATAGGCGAAGCTGGCCAGACGCGGCTGCGCCCCGGTGTTCAAGCTGGCCGAGACCACGAATCCGGCGGTCAAGGGCCTGCCGTGGGCTTCCTCGGGCCGTTGGTCGACGGGGGGGAAGTCGGCGGGAAAGCTGACCTGGACCCAGCCGTCCAGATCGGTGCCGAGCTTCTGGTGGGTGCCGTTGGCGGTTTCCACCTGGACCGGCATGCCGGGCAAGGGCGTGCCGTCGACGGTCAGACGGAAACGCACGGCTTCGCCGGCGCGGAACTGGGCGTGTTCGCGCGGCAGCCGTTCCGGCAACAGCGTCAGGCCGGCCGGCGGATCGTTCAGGATCTTGGTCGGCGCCGGGCCGGGATTGCTGAAATAGACCGCCGAGGCGGCGTTGACCGTGGCGTCCCCGGCACGGCCTTGCGCCAGAACCAGATGGTAGTTTCCCGATCTCGGCTTGATGCGGGCCTGGCCGTTTTCCAACGACAGGTCGGCGCGGCCGCCGTCGGGGGCGACGACGGCCAGGATGTCGGCCACCATGTTGGCGGGCATGGCCAGGGCTTCGGCTCGTCCCGCCGGACGGCCGGCAACCATGGGGGTCGTGGTCCAGGACTTGGCTTGGCCGCGCCCCGTGGGGGGCGCGGCATGGTTTTCATGTTGGGCCAGGGCTGGCGCGGACGCCGCCAGCAGGGCCAGGGTGACGAAGGCGATGGTTCGCATGGCCGGCCCCTAGAACTTCAGCGTGTAGGTGGCCAGGAAGGTCCTGGGGGCGGCGCCGGCAAAGGTCTTGCTGCCGTTGACGTCCTTCTTGGCCTCGGTGGCGTAATGCTGGTCGAAGACGTTGTCGACGTTCAGCGACACGATGTGGCTTGGGGTGATGTCCCAGCCCAAGGCCAGGTTGGTGACGAAGGAATAGCCGCCATAGGTTTCGGTGTTGGCGTTGTCCATGAAATAGTCGCCGAAGCTGAAGGTCTGGACCTTGGCGTGCAGGCCGCTGTCGTGGCGGTACTGGGCGAACAGCGAATATTGGTGCATGGGGATCAGCGGCACCCGTTTGCCGGCGCGGCTGGTGGTGGTGCGGCTGGCGCCGCTGCCGGTGACCTCGGCGAAGCGGTCGAAGGTGTAGTCGGCATAGGTGTAGGTGCCGCCCACGGTCAGGCCGGGCAGCAGGCGATAGGACAGGCTGCCGTCGAAGCCCTTCTTGTTGGTCTGGCCGGCGTTCTGATAGACCGACTGGCCGTTTTCGTAGACCTGGACGATGTCGTCCTTGACCGGGTTGTAGTAAAGCGCGGTGTCGAACTGCCAGTCCTGGGACCTGAGTTTCAAGCCGATTTCGTAATTGCGCGATTGCGCCGTGGTCAGGCCAGGATTGCTGGTCAGTTCCGACGACGACGGCACCTGGTCGGCCTGGGCGACGCTGGTATAGGCGGTCAAGGCGGGGGTCAGCTTGTAGCTGGCGCCCACTTTCGGCGAAATCAGGGTGAAGGATGGCGTCGCCTGGCTTTGGCTGGCCGCCCAGGTGTAGTTGCCGGTGGAATAGCTGTATTCGCCGCGCTTGTCGGTGTCGATCTCGAACATGGACCGATCGACGCGGCCACCAATGTCCACCGACAGCCGGTCGGTGGGGTTTACGGTTTCCTGGGCGAAGACGCCAACCAGGTAGTTCTTGGTGTCCTCGGTGGACAAAAGTGCGCCGGCGACATCCGAATAGGTCTCGCGGATACGTCCGCCCGACACCCGGATGTCGCGATAGGCGTATTTGCGGGCGTCCAGCGACAAATCGGCCCGCAGGGTGACGCCGCCGACCAGCGACGAATTCATGCCGGCCAGGCCATGGCGGTATTCGCCTTCCAGGTCGGTGCCGAAGATGTAGTTGCCTTCCGACACGTTCACCACCCCGGTGACCGGGTGGTAGTGCTCCCAGTGGTTGGCGTAGAAACGCGGGCGGAAGCTGAAATCGCCGAAATCCTGTTCGTAGCGGGTGTTGGCGAAGACGGTCCAGGCGTCGCGACCGGTATGCTTGAAGGCGTCGGAATTGTCGTTCTGCCGTCCGGTCGAGCGGTATTCGTTGAACTGGTTGACGTTCATGCTTCCGGGCAATTGGGTGAAGCTGTTGGAAAAGGCCAACTCGCTTTCCCAGGTGCCGCCCGACGGCATGATGCGGCCGTATTTCAGCCCGGCCTGGTTGGTCTCGAAATTGTTCCAGCGCCGCCAACCGTTTTCCAGGGCACGACGCGACACGGTCACCGCCACCGCCTGGTTTTCGTCGACCATGCCGCCCCAACGCAGGTGGTAGTTCTGGGCCCCTTGGTCGCCCATGCCGACGCGGGCGCGGTTGGCGTTCTCGTCGAAGACCGATTTCGACAAGATCTGCACGGTGCCGCCCGCCGATCCGGTGGCGAAGATCGACCCCGGTCCCTTGACCACTTCGATGCGCTCGATGTCCTGGGTGTCGATGAAGTCGAAACGGGTGAAGCTGTCAGGGTCGGTCATGGGGACGCCGTCGCGCAGCACCATGATCTCGCGCACCCCATAGGCCGCCTTGATGCCGGCGCCGCGAATGGACAGGCGAACGTCGGAACCGCCGTTCTTGCTGTCGATCTGCACGCCGGCGGTGCCGGCCAGGGCATCCTTGACGTTGAACATCTTCTCTTCGTCGATGCGCTCGGCGCCGACCACGGTGATGGATTGCGGCACGTCCTTGGTGGCGCGTTCGCTGCGGGTGGCGGTGACGCTGACTTCGTCGAAAAGCTGGGGCTGGTCTTCGGCCTGGACGGCGGAAGACGCAAAAACAAGGGCAAGGGCGGACGCGCCAACGCGCCGCCATGTCAAAGCATGGGCCATGGAAGGATAACCTCGGCTAACTGAACAACAGGGGTGGTTTCAGCTCAGACGAGGCAATTGGGCGGCCCGCGCGGACGCGCCGAAAGCACATGGGATTCGTTGGGAACGCCGTCGTCGGCCAGGCTTTGCGGGACGACCTTGGTGACGATGGGCAAGGCCAGGCCGGGGGCGGCGGCCGGTTGCGTGGTCAGGCCCAGAAGCGGCAGGCAGAACGCGCATTGGATGCCGGTCTGGGCGGCATCGGCCTGACGGGTCCAGCCGCCCTGGCCATCGGCAACCAGGGTGATCATGCCCTGGGCGGTACAGATGACCAAGGAATCGGGACTGGGGGCGGCCTGGGCCGGCAGGATGCCGGACAACGGCAGCAGAATTTGCAGCACCAGGGCAAGCAGCAACGCCCGAACGGTGTTGCCGTCGGTTCTGAACAATCCCAGGACCCCTTGCCGGTGCCGTGACATCGTGATTGCTGCGCCCCCATGCATCATTGCCGACCATATCGATGGCCCAGGCCGGAAGTCAACTCGTTGACGGCGGTCAAGGTCTGGAAACCCTCTGAAAGAATTCCCATTTCCAGTAACGCCGCACCGAATTTCGGACTTTTGTGGTGATACCACCTGGACCGAAAGTCGATTCCGGCTTAGCCTGTCTCTTCCACCAATTCAAACGGGGGCTTATCCGATGAAATCGTTGAAGGCATTCACCGTCGCCGCTGCGCTGGCTGTCGCGGCCTCTCCTGCCTATGCCGGTCCGACTTTCGACGCCGTCAAGGCCAAGGGCTTCGTCCAGTGCGGCGTCAACCTGGGTCTTTATGGTTTCTCCGCTCCCGACGACAAGGGCAACTGGAGCGGCCTGGACGTCGATGCCTGTCGCGCCGTCGCCGCCGCCGTGTTCGGCGATTCCACCAAGGTTAAGTATTCGCCGCTGTCGGCCCAGCAACGTCTGCCGGCCCTGCAATCGGGCGAAATCGACCTTCTGGCCCGCAACACCACCTGGACCCTGTCGCGCGACACCGCCAACGGCCTGAACTTCACCGTCACCAACTACTATGACGGCCAGGGCTTCATGGTGCCCACCAAGCTGGGGGTGAAATCGGCCAAGGAACTGAACGGTGCCACCGTCTGCGTGCTGCCGGGCACCACCACCGAACAGAACCTGGCCGACTGGTTCCGCGCCAACAAGCTGACCTACAAGCCGGTGGTCATCGAAAAGAACGAGGAACTGGCCGCCGCCTTCATCGCCGGCCGCTGCGACGTCTACACCTCGGACGCCTCGCAATTGGCCGCCATCCGCGCCAACGAAATGCCCAACCCGGCCGATTACGCCATCCTGCCGGAACTGATCTCGAAGGAACCGCTGGGCGTGGCCGTGCGTCATGGCGACGACCAGTGGATGGACGTGGTGCGCTGGTCCATCCTGGCGATGATCGCCGCCGAGGAAAAGGGCGTGACCATGGGCAACGTCGACCAGATGGCCGCTTCCTCGCCCGATCCGGAAGTCAAGCGCCTGCTGGGTGTCACCGCCGGCAACGGCAAGGCCCTGGGCCTGGACGAAGCCTGGGCCAAGAACATCATCAAGCAAGTGGGCAATTACGGCGAAAGCTTTGAACGCAACGTCGGCCAAGGGTCCAAGCTGAAGATCGCCCGTGGTCAGAACGCCCTTTATACCCAGGGCGGCCTGATGTACGCCCCGCCGTTCAAGTAAGGGCGGAACCGGTCGTATGAGCGGGATGGGCAAGACCGCAAAGCCGACCACCCTGCGGGCGCTGGTGTACAGCGCCCGTTTCCGGGGTGTTGTGTACCAGGTGCTGGTGGTGGGCGGCGTCGTCGCCCTGGGCTGGTACCTGGTGAACAACACCCTGGCCAATCTGGCGGCACGTGGCATCGCCACCGGATTGGGATTCCTGGGTCAGGAATCGGGGTTCGACATCGGCGAAGGGATGATCCCCTATTCCGCCGCCGACACCTATGCCCGCGCTTTGCTGGTGGGCATCCTCAATACCCTGAAAGTGGCGGTGCTGGGCATCGTCCTGGCCTCGGTGATCGGGCTGGCGGTGGGGGTGGCGCGTCTGTCGCGCAACTGGCTGATCGCCCGTCTGGCCACAATCTACGTCGAAGCCGTGCGCAACGTCCCGCTGCTTTTGCAATTGTTCGTCTGGTACGGCATCGTCACCGCGCTGCCGGTGCCGCGCCAGGCCATCGACGTCGGTCTGGGGGTGTTCCTGTCCAACCGTGGGCTGAAGATTCCGGCTCCGGTGTGGCATGAAACCTATTGGCCGGCGGTGATCGTCCTGGTCTTGGCGGCGGTCGGCCTGTTCGTGCTGCGCCGCTGGGCCATCGAGCGCATGAACCGCACCGGCCATCCCTTTCCCTGGCTGTCCACCGGCTTGGCCGCCATGGTGGTCTTGCCCCTGCTGACGCTGATGGCCACCGGCGCTCCGGTGGAATGGAGCGTCCCCCAACTGCAAGGCTTCAACTTCCAGGGCGGCGTCGACCTTAGTCCGGAATTCGCCGCGCTGTTGGCCGGCTTGTCGGTGTACACCGCCGCCTTCATCGCCGAGATCGTGCGGTCGGGCATCCTGGCGGTGCCGCACGGCCAGACCGAGGCGGCGCTGTCCTTGGGCCTGTCGCGGGCCAAGACCTTGCGTCTGGTGGTGTTGCCCCAGGCGCTGCGCGTCATCGTGCCGCCGCTGACCAGCCAATATCTGAACCTGCTGAAGAATTCGTCGCTGGCGGTGGCCATCGGTTATCCCGATCTGGTCAGCGTCGCCAACACCGCCATCAACCAGACCGGCCAAGCGGTCGAAGGCGTGGCGCTGACCATGGCCGTCTATCTGGTGGTGTCGTTGGCGCTGTCGCTGCTGATGAACTGGTACAACGCAAAAGTGGCGCTGGTGACCCGATGATCAAACCGGAAGACGACATCCACGCCGCGACCGCCGCCGCCGACGTCGAGGAACCGTCCTCGGCGGTGGTTCCGTCCCCCGTCCTGTGGAAACCGCTGGGCTGGGCGAAAAGCAACCTGTTCGACAGCGTCCCCAACACCGTTCTGACCCTGCTGGCCTTGTTCCTGCTGTGGGAGACGGTCCCGCCGTTGCTGAACTGGGGCCTGTTGCAGGCCACCTGGGGCGTCGCCGACGGCACCGCCGCCGCCTGCCGCGAATCCGCCGGCGCCTGTTGGGCGCTGATGGGCGAGAAGAACCGCCTGATGCTGTTCGGGGTTTATCCCTACGACCAGCATTGGCGGCCGCTGCTGGCCACCTGCATCGTTATCGCCATGCTGGCCACCAGTGCGCCCCGCCGGTTCTGGCGCCGCGAACTGGGCTATGCCTGGCTGGCCGCCATCGTGGTGGTGGCGTGGCTGATGTGGGGCGGCATCCTGGGGCTGCCCTATGTGGAAACCGGATTGTGGGGCGGGTTGCCGCTGACCCTGGGGCTGGCGCTGTTGGGCATCGTGCTGGCCTTTCCGTTGTCGATCCTGCTGGCCTTGGGGCGGCGGTCCAACCTGCCGGCGATCAAGGCCATCTGCACCGGCTATATCGAGCTGGTGCGCGGCGTGCCGCTGGTCAGCGTGTTGTTCATGGCCTCGGTCATGTTCCCGCTGTTCCTGCCCGAAGGGGTCAGCATCGACAAGTTGCTGCGCGCCCTGGTCGGCATCACCTTGTTCACCGCCGCCTATCTGGCGGAAGCGGTGCGCGGCGGATTGCAGGCCATCCCGCGCGGCCAGGAAGAAGCCGCCGACGCGTTGGGGCTGCCTTATTGGCGCAAGATGCGCCTGATCGTGCTGCCCCAGGCGCTGCGGCTGGTGATCCCGCCCATCGTCAACCAGTTCATTTCCTGCTTCAAGGACACCTCGCTGGTGACCATCGTCGGCCTTTACGACCTGCTGGCGGCGTCCAAGGCGGCCTTGGCCGACCCGGAATGGCGGCCCTATTTCGTCGAGGGCTACATCATCGCCGCAATCATCTACTGGGTGTTCTGTTTCTCCATGTCCCGTTACAGCCAGTGGCTCGAGCGCCAGCTCGCCACCGGCCACCGCCGTTGAAGGAGGTTTGATGTCCGACGCTCCCGTGGTCGAACTGATCGACGTGCAAAAGTGGTATGGCGCCTTCCATGTGCTGAAGGATGTCAGCCTGTCGGTGAAGAAGGGCGAGAAGGTGGTGGTGTGCGGGCCGTCGGGCTCGGGCAAGTCCACCATGATCCGCTGCGTCAACCGGCTGGAAGAACACCAGGCCGGGCGCATCCTGGTCAACAACATCGAACTGGCCGACGATTTGAAGGCCATCGAGGCCATCCGCAAGGATGTCGGCATGGTGTTCCAAAGCTTCAACCTGTTCCCGCATCTGACGGTGCTGCAGAACCTGACCCTGGCGCCGACCTGGGTGAAGCATGTGCCCAAGGCGGAAGCCGAGGACCTGGCCATGCAATTGCTGGAACGCGTGCGCATTCCCGACCAGGCCAAGAAGTATCCCGGCCAGTTGTCGGGCGGCCAGCAGCAGCGCGTCGCCATCGCCCGCGCGCTGGCCATGAAGCCCAGCATCATGCTGTTCGACGAACCCACCAGCGCTTTGGACCCGGAAATGGTCAAGGAAGTGCTGGACGTGATGATCGAACTGGCCGGCGAGGGCATGACCATGATCTGCGTCACCCACGAAATGGGCTTCGCCCGCGCGGTGGCCGACACCATGGTGTTCATGGCCGAAGGCCGGGTGATCGAGACGGCGCCGCCGGAACAGTTCTTTTCCGACCCGAAAAGCGAACGCACCCGCCAGTTCCTGGGC
>JAIWOG010000042.1 GCA_020217035.1 Magnetospirillum sp.
CAGATCATCGGGCATTGAGGTTTAGTGCTGCAAAGCACATTATCTGTGTATCGCTATTGTTGTGAGGTGGACGTGAGCTCCGTATCGATCCTCGCCGAGGAACGGCTTGACCGGCTAGAGCGGGTGTCCCTCAAACTCGCTAAGGCTGTGAATCAGCTAAGCATAGCCATGACCGTCGCTCGTGCGGCCTCATCGCCGGAAGACGAAAGCGTGTCCGAGCATTTGGACGAGGTATCGCATGCTCTGAATGAGGTGGTCGATATGCTGGCCGATCGGAATTAGGATGGCGAATCTGGATTTTTCGCTACTGGATACGCGAATTGACGAGGCATTGGCTCGACGCTCTGGCTCGGGCCATGGGGGCGGTTTTGATGAGCGTGTCTCCAAGCTTGAATCCGACGTCAAGGAGATCAAGGCGGACCTCAAGCTGATCGGCAAGGATGTCGCCGAACTGAAGGGACGGGCGTCGGCCATGCCGACCACGTGGCAGTTGCTGACCATGGTTTTGGCGATCATCGCCATCACCGCCGGTTCGTTCTTTGTCAACCTGGGCCGGCTGGATCGGATCGAGGCGCAGGTTAGCCGCCAGGAAAGCCGCTTGGACCGCATCGACGCCAAGCTGGATGCCCTGGCCAGCAAATAGGATTTTCCCATGAACCTCAACGTCATCGAAGCCGGCAGCGGGGCGCCGCTGGTCATCATGCATGGGCTGTTGGGCTCGGCCCGCAACTGGGGCGGCATCGCCACCAAATTGGGGGAAACCCACCATGTGATGGCTGTCGACATGCCCAACCACGGCGCCAGCCCGTGGTCGGAAGTCATGGATTATCCGTTCATGGCCCGGCAAGTGGCCGAGTTCATCAAGACCCGATGCGGTGGGCGGGCCTTGGTCGTGGGCCATTCCATGGGCGGCAAGGCGGCGATGATGCTGGCTTTGACCTATCCGCAGATGGTTGAGCGTCTGGTGGTGGTGGACATCGCCCCGGTCCGCTATACCCACACCTTCGCCCCCTACATCAAGGCCATGCGGGCCGCCCCCATCGCCACCGCCCAGCGGCGCGGCGACGTGGAACTGGCCATGCACGGGGTGATCGATGACCCGCGCGTCCGCGCCTTCCTGATGCAGAATCTGGAAGGCCAGCCTGGGTCCTATCGCTGGCGGCCCAACCTGGCGGTGCTGGGGGCGGCCATGGACGACATTCTGGGCTTCCCGCACGTGGCCGACGGCATCAGCTACGACGGTCCGGCGCTGTTCCTGCACGGCGCCCTTTCCGATTACGTTCTGCCCGCCCACGAAGACGTCATCGCCGCCCTGTTCCCCCGGGCGCGGATGCAGGCGGTGGACGGCGCCGGCCATTGGGTTCACGCCGACAAACCGGCCGAGTTCACCCAGGCGGTGGCCGATTTCGTCACTTCTTGACGGTGACTTCGCGGGCGAAGTCCTTCAGCAATTCGTTGCCGCGTCTGACCGCTTCGTCCAAACCCTGCTTGGCGGTTTCCCGGCCGGCCCAGATGGCGTCCAGATGCTGGTTGATGACGGCGCGGATGGCGACGAAGTTTCCCAGTCGCACCCCACGGGAATTTTCCGTCGGCCAATGCAGGGTGATCTGCTTGATGGCGGTTTCCGCCTCGGGGTTGCTTTCGTAAAAGCCTTGGCGCCGCGACAGCGAATAGGCGGCGCGGCTGATGGGCAGGTAGCCGGTGCGCTGATGCGACGCCGCCTGCACCTCGGGGGCGGCCAGATACTGGAAGAACTGGGCGATGCCCACATAATCGGTGGCGGGGTGGCCGTTCATCACCCAAAGGGTGGCGCCGCCGATGATGGAATTCCTGGGCGCCCACTGGATTTCCGGCCAATAGGGCAGCATGCCGATGCCGAAATCCAGGTCCTTGGCCGCCTTCAACTCGCCATAGGACGCCGAGGTGGCCAACAGCAACGGGCAGGTGCCGTCCAGGAACTTGGCCAACGCCTCGTCGCGATGGCTGGGCGGCAGGAAGACCTTGTCCTTGACCATGGCGGCCAGGCGTTCCACATGGGCGACATGGAAAGGCGAGTTGAACTTCAGTTCGACGTCGATGCCGCCGATGCCGTTCTGCTTGCTGGCGAAGGGCACGTCGTGCCAGGCCGACATGTTTTCCAGCAAGATCCACGATTGCCATTGGCTGGTGAAGCCGCAGGAAAACCCCGCCTGCACCAGGGAGCGGGCGGTGGCTTCCAGTTCAGGCCAGGTGGTGGGGATCTGCTGGGGGTTCAATCCGGCGCGGGCCAGGGAATTGCGGTTGGCCACCAGCACCGGGGTCGAGGAATTGAGCGGCAGCGACAGCAACTTGCCGTCCAGGCTGGAATAATAAAGCGTCACCGCCGGCAAATAGGCGTTCTCGACGAAATCCAGACCGGCCAGGGCCATCACCTCGTGCACCGGGCGGATCAGGTCGCGGGCAGCCATCATGCTGGCGGTGCCGACCTCGAAGACTTGCAGGATGTGCGGGGCCTTGCCTTGGGCATGCGCCTTCACCGCTTCGTTCAGGCTGGAATCGTAGCTGCCCTTGTAGACCGGAACCACCTGGTAGCCGGCGTTGCCGTCGTTGAATCCCTTGGCCAGGTCCTCGATCCAAGCCCCCAAGGCGCCCGGCATGGAATGCCAAAGCAACAGGTCGGTTTTCGCTTGGGCTGGCGCCGCCGTGAAGGCGGCCAGCAGGCCCAGCGCCAACATGCGGCCGATGCGGAAGATCGTGCTCATGCGTCCCCCCTTTGAACCCCGTACTTGGATAGCAGACGCAAGAACCCAAGGCAAATCCACCAAAGGTTACATCTTGGTGGCGGCCAGATAAAAAGCCGCCCGCCAAGGGGGGGAGGCGGGCGGCAGAGGAGTTGTCTTAGAGAGGGAGGCTGACCTCGGAGAGGCCAACATCTGACTAGGACGGTAAGCTATTTTTTCGGCGCAATCAATAACAATTCTAATATGGATTCTTATCGTCTGTGCGTCTGCGAAACGCTTGCCCGTCAAACCCCGGTCTGTTCGCCAATCTCAAGCACGCCCCCCAGCATGCGGGTGATGGCCTCGCGGCCGAAATCGCGGGTGATGAAGACGATGCGGGTGCGGTGGTCGTCGTCAGGCCAGCCATCCAACTGGGCCGGCGGATGGAAGACGTGCTGGACGCCGTGGATGGCCAGCGGCTTGTCATGGCCGGCGACGTTGACGATACCCTTGATGCGCAAGATGTTCTCGCCCTTGTTGGAAATCAGCAGTTCCAGGGCAAAGGACAAAGCCGGCCAACTGACCGGCTTGTCGGCGGTGAAGACGAAGGCGGCCACCCGGTCGTCGTGGCGGTTGACGTCGTGGTGGTGATGGTCGTGGTGGTGATGGTCGTCGGCGTAAGCCTCGGCGTTCAGCCACTTGCGCACGTCGGGGATCTTGTCGCGGTCGTTGAACAGGCCGGCATCCAGGATATCCGCCGGGTCCACCTGACCGTCATGGACTCGGAGGATGGGGGCGCCGGGGTTCAACTGGCGCAGTCGGGCATGCAAAGCCTCGACCTTGTCGTAATCGGCGATGTCGGTCTTGGTCAGCACCAGCCGGTCGGCCACCGCCGCCTGCTTCACCGCTTCCTGGTGGTTGTTCAAGGTGGCGGCGCCGTTGACCGAATCCACCGTGGTGACGATGCCGTCCAGGCGGTAGCGGCTGGCCAGCAGAGGGTCGGTCATCAGGGTGTGGATGATGGGGGCGGGGTCGGCCAGGCCGGTGGTCTCGATGACCACGCGGGTGAATTCCGGCACCTCGCCCTTGACCCGCTTCAGGAACAGGTCGCGCAACGCGGTGACCATGTCGCCGCGCACGGTGCAGCACAGGCAGCCGGAATTGAGCAGCACGATGTCTTCCGCCACGTGCTTGACCAGCAAATGATCCAGGCCGACGGCGCCGAACTCGTTGATCAGCACGGCGGTCTGGGCCAGACCGGGATGGGACAGCAGGTGGTTCAACAGCGTGGTCTTGCCGCTGCCCAAAAAGCCGGTCAGCACGGTGACGGGAAGGGTATTCATGACTTGTACAATTCCTTGGGGTCGATCTTGACCTGTTCGACTTCGACCAAATCGTCGCCGCGGGCGGCGGTGTAGAAGCAGGTGCGGCGCCCGGTGTGACAGGCGACACCGTCCTGGTCGACCTTGACCAGCAAGGTGTCGCCGTCGCAATCGATCAGCAATTCCACCAGTCGCTGCTGCTGGCCCGAGGTCTCGCCCTTGCGCCACAACCCTTTGCGCGACCGCGACCAGTAACAGACGCGGCCGGTTTCCAGGGTTTCCTTGACCGCCTCGGCGTTCATCCACGCCATCATCAACACCTCGCCGGTGTCGTGTTGCTGGGCGATGGCGGGAACCAGGCCGTCTTCGTTGAACTTGATGGCGGCCAAGGCGGCGGCGAAAGTGTTCATGATCGTCTCCGGGAAATGCTCCCTGCTATTAAGGGGTGCCCAGGCATTTGGTCAAGGAATCGGCCAGATTGTCCAGCAGCGCCGGATAGAGGGCCGGGCCGGGAGGCAAGCTGGCGCCCTGCGGGTCCAGCAGGCCGACGCGGGCGTTGGCGGATTTCGCCAGGCTGTCGACGATGGCGGCGGGGAATTGCGGTTCGCGGAACACACAGGCCACCTTGGCATTGACCAGTTTGTCCTTCAGCGCCGCCATGCGCTTGGCCGAAGGCGGGCGGTCGGGATCGACGGTGATGGAGCCGGCGGGGGTCAGGCCGTAACGGGCCTCGAAATATTGGTAGGCGTCGTGGAACACCACATAGGGCTTGCCGGCCAGTGGCGCCAGCTTGGCCTTCAAGGCGTCATCCTGTGCCGCCAGCTTGGCCCGCGCCGCATCGGCGTTGCGCTGATAGGCGGCGGCGTTGGCCGGGTCCAGTTCCGACAATTGGGCAGCCAGGGCGGTCACCAGCAACTGGGCGTTGGTTGGGTCCAGCCAGACATGGCCGTCCAGTTCGTCGTGGTGATCGTGGCCATGGGCATCATGGCCGTGCTTCTTGTGCCCGTGCTTTTCCCACACTCCGCCCTCGCGCGGCTCGAACACGGTCAGGCCCGGCAGGTCGGCCATGGCGATGGTGGCGATCTTGTTGCCTCGGGCCTTCAACGGCTTGGCCAGGAAGGTCTCGTAGCCGGTGTCGACGATCACCGCCACCCTGGCCGCCTCGATGGTCCGCACGTCGGACGGCTTCAAGGCATAGCCGTGTTCGGACGCGGCGCCGCGCACCAGCAGGGTCGGCTCGCCCAATCCGTCCATCACCATGGCGGCCAGGGAATGCAGCGGCTGGATGGACGCCACCACCTTGGGCACCTCGGCATGGGCGGGAAGGGACAGGACCAAGAACGGCGCCGCCAAGGCGATCTTCCAGTTCGGCGCAATCCGCGCCAGGGGCTTCCACATCAGGGGGGCTCCGTGTAATGTTGGAACAAGTTGCGGAACGTTATAATATAACATTTAGCCCTGGCAAGCCCCATGTCCTTCCCATCCCCCCAACATGACCATGGCCCTTGTGTCGTTCACGCCTTGCAGGTGGCGGAAGAGGAGTGTCGTCGCCGTGGCGCTCGGCTGACCGACATCCGCCGCCGGGTGTTGGAACTGGTATGGCGCAGCCACGCCCCCATCGGCGCCTACGCGCTGTTGGAAGCCTTGGGCAAGGCGGCGCCGCCCACCGTCTACCGGGCCTTGGACTTCCTGCTGGCCCACGGCTTGATCCACCGCATCGAAAAGCTCAACGCCTTTGTCGGCTGCCCCCATCCCGGTCACGCCCATCCCGGCCAGTTCCTGTTGTGCCGCCAATGCGGAGCGGCGGCGGAACTGAACGACGAATCCATTGAACAGGCGGTGCGTCGCGCCGCCGAGAAGACCGGTTTCCTAGTTGCCGGCCTGGTGGTGGAGGCGGAAGGCTTGTGTCCCGCCTGCCGGAAGGACGCCGTATGAGTGCGCTCGTGAAATTGGATCAGGTCAGTTTGCGCCATGACCGACATCTGGCCCTGAACGGGGTCAGCCTGGCGGTGACGCCGGGGCGCATCGTCACCGTCATCGGCCCCAACGGCGCCGGCAAGTCCACCCTGGTCAAGGTGGCCTTGGGGCTGCTGTCGCCGGATTCCGGTTCGGTCGTCCGCCGGCCGGGGCTGGTCATGGGCTACGTGCCGCAAAAGCTGTCGGTGCCGGATTCGTTTCCGCTGTCGGTACGGCGCTTCCTGGCCATGGCCGCTCCTCGGGGCGACTGGCAAGCCGCCCTGGACCGAGTGTCCGCCGGCCATGTGCTGGGCCGTCAGGTCAGCCAATTGTCGGGCGGCGAGTTGCAGAGGGTGATGCTGGCCCGCGCCCTGTTGCGCCAACCCGACCTGTTGGTGCTGGACGAACCGGTGGGCGGCGTCGACATGGCCGGCCAGGCGGAAATCTATGACCTGATCGCCCAGGAAGCCCGCCAGCACCATCGCGGCGTGCTGCTGGTTAGCCACGACCTGCACGTGGTGATGGCGGCCACCGACGAGGTGGTGTGCCTGAACGGGCATGTCTGCTGCGCCGGCCATCCCGAGGCGGTGGCCCAGCATCCGGAATACCTGGCGTTGTTCGGGCCGCGCGTCGCCGCCTCGCTGGCGGTCTACACCCATGTGCACGATCATGCCCATCTTGCCGACGGCACGGTCGAGCACGTGCATGGCCCCCAATGCCAGCATGGACGGGAATGCGACCATGGATGAGTTCCTGACCCGCGCCCTGGCCGCCGGCATCGGCCTGGCCCTGGCCGCCGGCCCCTTCGGCTGTTTCGTGGTGTGGCGGCGCCTGGCCTATTTCGGCGACACCTTGGCCCATTCGGCGCTGTTGGGGGTGGTTCTGGGAATGCTGGCCGGCATCGAGCCGTCCTTGGGCATCCTGGCCTTGGCCCTGATCATGGCCTTGCTTCTGGGGTGGGGGCAGGGGCAGAAGCGTCTGGCTTCGGACACGCTTTTGGGCATCGTCTCGCACGCCGCCCTGGCCTGCGGTCTGGTGGCGCTGTCGTTGCTGGAACACCTTCGCGTCAACCTGATGGGATGGCTGATGGGCGACATCCTGGCGGTGGGCTGGACCGACGTGGCGGTGATCTGGGGCGGCGGCGCCTTGGCCTTGTTGGCCTTGTGGCGGTTGTGGCCGACTTTGCTGGCCATGACCGTCGATGAAGACCTGGCCGCCGCCGAAGGTCACAACGTCGCCCGCGCCCGACTAGTCCTGATGCTGCTGGTGGCGTTGGTGGTGGCGGTGGCCATGAAAGTGGTGGGGGTGCTGCTGGTGACGTCCTTGCTGGTCATCCCCGCCGCCGCCGCCCGTGCCCTGTCGCGCAATCCGGAACAGATGGCGCTGTGGGCCTCGGGCATCGGCCTGGCGGCGGTGGTGTCGGGCTTGGGTGGCTCGTGGCGGTTCGACACCCCGGCCGGGCCGTCGGTGGTGGTGGCCGCCGTGCTGTTGTTCGGCTTGGCCCAGCTTAACCGGCGATGACCCGCTTCAGCATGGTGAAGTCGTCGATGACCAGGTCGGCGCCCAATTCATGCGGTGGCACCCGCGAATAGCCGAAGCCCATCACTACCACCGGCATGTTGGCGCCCTTGGCGGCCAGCACGTCATTGATGGAATCGCCCACCATCACCGCTTCTTCGTGGTGCACGCCCAGGCGGTCAAGGACGGCGTTGATGTGGGCGGGGTTGGGTTTCAGCGCCGGGGCGTCGTCGCCGCCGACCACCACGGCGAAGAAATGATCCAGGTTCAGCGCGGCCAGGATGTCGTGGGTGGCCTTGGTCGGCTTGTTGGTGCATACCGCCAGCACGATGCCCTTGTCGCGCAGGTATTGCAGGGTTTCGGCGACGCCCGGCCACGGCTTGGTTTGGTCGGCGGCATGGGGCTCGTAATGGTCCAGGAAGCGTTGCAGGAAGGGGCCGACCTCGGGGCCGGGCAGGCCGCCGCGGGCGTTGAAGGCCCGCGTCACCAGGGTGCCGGCGCCGTCGCCGACCATGGGGCCGACATCCGCGCCGGCCAAAGGCTCGCGCCCCCAATCGGCCAGGGTCTTGTTCACCGCGTTGGTGAGGTCCGGCAGGGAATCGATCAACGTGCCGTCCAAATCGAAAATCGCCGCCCGCTTGACCCGGTTCATTGAAACCTTCCGCAACAAAGATTGACTGGCTCGTGGGCTTCCTTTGTGGCACCTTCCGGCATCTCCCGCAACCGCTTGAGTGTCCGTCTTTGGTCCAGGGTCACAATCGCCTCGCCGTCATCGTCCTTGCCGCCGGCATGGGCACCCGCATGAAGTCCGAATTGCCCAAGGTCATGCATCCGCTGGCCGGCCGCCCCATGGTGCAACACCTGATGCAGACGGTGATGGGTTTGGACCCGGACAAGGTGGTGGTGGTGGTCGGCCCCGGCATGGACCAGGTGGCGCAAGCGGTGGCCCCGGCGCAAACCGTGGTCCAGGTCGAGCGGCTGGGGACCGGCCATGCGGTGCTGCAGGCCCGTGCGGCGCTGGGCGACTTCGACGGCGATGTGCTGGTGCTTTACGGCGACACCCCGTTGATCACCCCCGAAACCTTGCGGCGCATGCTGGCCGAACGGCGCGGCGCCAAGGACCCGGCGGTGGTGGTGTTGGGGTTCAAGCCGGTCGATCCCGGCCATTACGGCCGTCTGGTGGTCGGCGCCGAAGGGCTTAAGGCCATCGTCGAATTCAAGGAAGCCAACGACGACCAGCGCGAGATACCCTTGTGCAATTCCGGCGTCATGGCCTTTGACGGCCCTCGCCTGTGGGGCCTGCTGGACCGCGTCGGCAACGACAACGCCAAGGGCGAGTATTACTTGACCGACGTGGTCGGCCTGGCCCGCCATGATGGCGGCAACTGCTCGTTCGTGCTGGGGGACGAGCAGGAATTGCTGGGCGTCAATTCCCGCGTCGAACTGGCCGGCGCCGAAGCCATCGTCCAGGA
The DNA here is from genome assembly GCA_020217035.1 of Magnetospirillum sp. Taxonomy (GTDB): domain Bacteria; phylum Pseudomonadota; class Alphaproteobacteria; order Rhodospirillales; family Magnetospirillaceae; genus Magnetospirillum. The sequence goes on from JAIWOG010000042.1 coordinate 8,968, forward strand.
CCATCTGCGCCGCGCCGCCATGGAAGGCGGCGCCACCTTGATCGATCCGGGCAGCGTGTGGTTTTCCTGGGACACCAAGCTGGGGCGCGACGTGGTGGTGTGGCCGCATGTGGTGTTCGGCCCCGGCGTGGTCATCGGCGACCACGTCACCATCAAGGGTTTCTGCCATTTCGAGGGCTGCACCATTGCCCAAGGCGCCGATGTCGGCCCCTATGCCCGGCTGCGTCCCGGCGCCGAGATCGGAGCCGGGGCCCATATCGGCAATTTCGTCGAGGTGAAGAAATCGGTGCTGGAGGACGGCGCCAAGGTCAACCACCTGTCCTATATCGGCGACGCCCATGTGGGGGCCGGTGCCAATGTGGGGGCGGGGACCATCACCTGCAATTACGACGGTTTCACCAAGTCGCGCACCCAGATCGGGGCGGGGGCCTTCATCGGTTCCAATTCGTCCCTGGTGGCGCCGGTCAGCGTCGGCCCCGGCGCCCTGGTCGGCGCCGGTTCGGTGATCACCAAGGACGTCTCGGAAGGCGCCTTGGCGGTGGGGCGCGGGTCGCAGATGGAAGTGGCCGGCTGGGCCGACCGCTTCCGCGCCGCCAAGGCGGCGGAAAAGGCCAAGAAGCAGGGGGAATAAGCCATGTGCGGCATTGTCGGCATCATCGGCAAGGATCTGGTCGCGCCCCATCTGGTGGAGGGGCTGAAGCGCCTGGAATATCGCGGCTATGACTCGGCGGGCATCGCCACCTTGGTGGACGGACGCATCGACCGCCGTCGCGCCGAGGGCAAGCTGGCCAACCTGGAAACCCTGCTGAAGACCCAGCCTTTGGGTGGCGTCATCGGCATCGGCCACACCCGCTGGGCCACCCATGGCGTGCCCACCGAACGTAATGCCCATCCCCACGCCACCGCCCGCGTCGCCGTGGTTCATAACGGCATCATCGAGAACTACGCCGAGCTGAAGGCGGAACTGAGCGAAGCCGGCCACGTCTTCGAAAGCGACACCGACACCGAGGCGGTGGCGCAATTGATCGACTTC
>JAIWOG010000043.1 GCA_020217035.1 Magnetospirillum sp.
TACCTGCGTCAGGGGATGGGGCCGGAAGATTCCACCGCCGCGGCGCTCAAGCGCCTGCACGGCGCTTTCGCGCTGGGCATCATCTTCGCCGACCGCCCCGATTTGCTGATCGCGGCGCGGGAAGGCAGCCCGCTGGCCATCGGCTATGGCGACGGCGAGATGTTCCTGGGCTCGGACGCCCTGGCCCTGGCGCCGCTGACCCAGAAGATCAGCTATCTGGCCGATGGCGACTGGGCGGTGCTGACCCCCCAGGGCGTCACCATCCGCGACCGTGCCGACCAAGTGGTCAAGCGCGAGGTGCGGCTGACCCAATTGTCCGGCGCCCTGATCGGCAAGGGCCAGTTCCGCCATTTCATGATCAAGGAAATCTACGAGCAGCCGCAGGTGATCGGCGACACGCTGAACACCATGCTGAACCCGGCCAGCCGCACCATCACCCTGCCCGATTTGCCCTTCGATCTGGCCAGCGTGCGCCGTGTCACCATCGTCGCCTGCGGCACTTCGTTCTACGCCGGCAACGTCGCCAAGTACTGGATCGAAAAGCTGGCCCGGGTGCCGGTAGAGGTTGAGATCGCCTCGGAATTCCGCTATCGCCAGCCGGTGCTGGACGCCGGCGACATGGCGGTGTTCATCTCGCAATCGGGCGAGACCGCCGACACCTTGGCAGCGCTGCGCTATTGCCGCGATTCCGGGCTGCATACCGTGGCCCTGGTCAACGTCGCCGAAAGCACCATCGCCCGCGAGGCCACCACCGCGCTTCTGACCCAGGCCGGCCCGGAAATCGGCGTGGCGTCCACCAAGGCGTTCACCACCCAGTTGGTGGTGCTGGCCTGCCTGGCCATGGGCATGGCCCGTGCCAAGGGTCGCCTGGATGCCGAGACCGAGGCCCATCTGTCGCACGCCCTGGCGGAAGTGCCGTCCCGCATCGCCGAGATGCTGCGCGGCGAGGACAAGATCCGCCAGATCGCCGAAGACGTGGCCCAGGCCCGCGACGTGCTGTATCTGGGCCGTGGGCCTTGCTATCCCATCGCGCTGGAAGGGGCGCTGAAGCTGAAGGAAGTCAGCTACATCCACGCCGAGGGCTATGCGGCGGGCGAGTTGAAGCACGGCCCCATCGCGCTGATCGACGACCACGTCCCGGTGGTGGTGCTGTGCCCGTCGGACGAGCTTTACGACAAGACCGCCAGCAACGTCCAGGAAGTCATCGCCCGCGGCGCCCGCGTGATCTTCATCTCGGACGCCCAAGGTCTGGAAAAGCTGGCTGTGCCCCCCATGGCCAGCTTCGCCATGCCCGAGGTCGATCCCTTCGTCGCCCCCATCCTTTATGCCGTCCCCGTCCAGGTCCTGGCCTATCACGTCGCCCTGGCACGCGGCACCGACGTGGACCAGCCCAGGAATTTGGCGAAATCGGTCACGGTGGAATAAAGGGGGCTTCGGCCCCCTTTTTCATGTCCAGACAAAGCTCAAACGCACCCGGCTGGAAAATTGCCGTCGGAAAGATTCGGTTGTGGACAAGGGAAAATGGCGCACCCGACGAGATTCGAACTCATGACCTCTGCCTTCGGAGGGCAGCGCTCTATCCAGCTGAGCTACGGGTGCAGGCCGGAAGCCGCGAACCATGTCGCGGAAGGCGGGTTATAGCGTAAGCGGACGGGGGGCGGCAAGGGGGGAGTTTGCCGCTGTCATCGCTTTCACCCCGTGCTCCACGCCCTTGGCCGCTTCATGCCGGCGATCTTGCAGGCTTGCTGCACATAGCCATAGGGGAACAACTCGAACAACCGGTTGCGGCCGGCGCCGGTTTGTTGGGTCAGGTGTTTCATCACGTGGCGGGCGTCGGGGATCAGTTGGTGTTCGTCCAGCCAGCGGCGCATGAAGCGCAAGACCAGCCAATGGTCGTCGGTGAGCGTGATGCCCTCGGCCTGGGCCAGGGTTACGGCCAGGGCTTCATCCCATTGGCTGGGGTCGATCAGGTAACCTTCGGAATCGGTCTCGGCCATGGATGCCTCCGCGTCGTCTCATTCCATTAGAATTTTCTGTAACATGCTGGTCAAGCACGATGAATTGACCAAGGTCAAACGCTGGACATTGACGAAATCCCCCAGCCTTGTTGACGGAAGTCAAAGCACGGCACTGGGGTAATCGTCATGCTGTGCCCATACCCAATGACGCACTGCCGAACGCGCCGGGTCGATCGGGTCCGAACATCCCCTCGGTTCGGACCCGGTCTCGTTTCGGGCCTTGATCGGGGTCAATCCATTCTTGCCCCTGGTGGTGTGGAGTGGCGGAAAAACACCGCTTCGGGGGCTTCGTCATGACCGTCACCACATTCGACCCCGCCGGCGCGGGCAAACACGACCCGGTCGAGGTGCTGGCGCGGGTGCCGCTGTTCGCCGGCCTCGAGGCCGATGTCCTGGCCCGCCTGGCCCAGGTGTCCAAGGTGACGAGGGCACCGCGCGGCACCCGTCTGTTCGCCCAGGGCGACGAGGCGCGAGCCTTGCACGTGCTGCTGGACGGCCAAGTCGGGTTGTTCGCCAAGGTCGAGGACGAGGGCGAGGACACCTTGCTGGAGATATTGGACGCGGGCGAAGCCTTCATCGCCGCCGCGATGCTGACCGGCAAGCCCTATCTGATGACCGGCTCGGCGCTGACCCCCATCCGGGTGCTGGAAGTGCCGCGCCAGGCGTTGCTCGACGATTTGCGGGCCAGTCCCGACCTGGCCTTGGCCATGCTGGGCTCGCTGGCCCGGCACTACCGCCAACTGGTCCAAGAGGTCAAGGAGTTGAAGCTGACCTCGGCCAGCCAGCGCCTGGCCCGTTATCTTCTGGGCCTGACCCCCCGGCGGCGCGGCGCGGTGATCGTGCGGCTGCCGCACAACAAGGGGTTGATCGCCGCCCGGGTGGGGGTGCGGCCGGAAACCCTGTCGCGCGCCTTCGCCCAATTGCGCGGCGAGGGCGTGGTGGTGGATGGCCACAACGTCGCCATCGCCGACCTGCATGCCTTGGGGCTTTATTGTCATGATGGCCGGGAAGTGGTCTGAACTGTCTAATAGGAGGAAACCCGAGTCTTGACCGTTTGCAAGTTGGCATAAGCCCATTATAGTGCAGGTGGTATTTATTCGACCGGCATAGCAGGAGCCTTTGCGTGAGCTTGCGTTCAGCCCCCGACAGCTTTGACATCTTGCTGGTTGAAGACAATCCCGGCGACGCCCGTCTGGCCCAGGAAGCCTTGAAGGAAGGACGCATGTCCAGCCGTCTGAAGGTGGTGGTCGACGGTGTCGAGGCCATGACCTACCTGCGTCGCGAGGGTCCCTTCGCCGAGGCGCCGGTGCCCAACCTGGTGTTGTTGGACCTGAACCTGCCGCGCAAGGACGGCCGTCAGGTCTTGGCCGAGATGAAGGCCGATCCCAACCTGCGGCGCATTCCGGTGGTGGTGCTGACCACCTCCCAGGCCGAGCAGGACATCATGCGCACCTATGACCTGCATGCCAATTGCTACATCACCAAGCCGGTCGACCTTGACCGCTTCATCTCGGTGGTGCGCTCCATCGAGGAATATTGGTGCTCGGTCGTCACCCTGCCGCCGCGGTGAGCTGACATGGAGCCGGTGGCCCGCCATTCCGGCTGTACCGTCCTGGTGGTCGAGGACAATCCCGGCGACGCCCGGCTGGTCGAGCTGTACCTGATCGAGGACGCCGCCGCATCGTTCACGGTGCTGAAGGCCGCCCTGCTGGGCCAAGCCCTGGAAATCCTGGCCACCCAAAGCGTCGACGTGGTGCTGCTGGACCTGTCGCTGCCCGATTCCTTCGGCGTCGAAACCCTGACCCGGTTGCGGGCGGCGTCGCCCTTCGTCCCGGTGGTGGTGCTGACCGGCACCAACGACGAGGAACTGGCGCTGAAGGCGCTGCGTCAAGGCGCCCAGGACTATCTGGTCAAGGGCCAGGGCGACGGCGACCTGGTGCGGCGGGCCATTTTCTACGCCATGGAACGCTCGCACGCCGCCGCCGCCTTGCGCCGCTCGGAAAGTCGTTTCAAGGCGCTGTTCGCCAATGCCGGCGTCGGCGTGGTGCTGTCCGACTTCCAGGGCCGCGTGGTCGAGGTCAACCCCGCCTTCCTGTCCATGGTCGGATTCGACGCCGACGAATTGCGCGGATCCTCGCTGCGCGACATCACCCACCCCGAGGACCAGGAACTGAACGAGGGGTTGCGCGGCGAATTGCTGGCCGGAACCCGCGATGGCTTCCAACTGACCAAGCGGTATGTCGCCAAGGACGGGCGGATCATCTGGGCCAAGCTGAATTGCAAGGTCATGCACCAGACCGAAGGCGACCAGCCTTATACCGTCACGGTGATCGAGGACGTCACCGAAAGAAAGCGGCTGGAAGACAACATGCGTCTTGCCGCCACCGTGTTCGAGAATTCCGGCGACGGCCTGTTCGTCACCGACCGCCACAACAACATCGTCCACGTCAACCCGGCCTTCACCCGGATCACCGGTTACCAGGCGACCGAGGTGGTGGGCAAGAACCCGCGCATCCTGGCGTCGGGGCGGCACGACCGCGAGTTCTTCTCCCAATTGTGGACCGTCTTGCTGGAAACCGGCAAATGGCAGGGCGAGGTGTGGGACCGCCGTAAGGACGGCGAGATGTTCGCCGGCTGGCAGAACATCGCCGTGGTCCGCGACGCCGAGGGCAACATCCAGAACTTCGTCGCCGTGCTGTCCGACATCACCTTGCGCAAGCAGGTGGAAGAACGGCTGTCCTATGCCGCCAACCACGACCCGCTGACCCGCCTGCCCAACCGCACCCTGTTCCATGAACGCCTGAATCGCGCCATCGCCCGCGCCCAGCGCAACCAACAACTGGTGGCGCTGTTGTTCATCGACCTGGACCGCTTCAAGGAAGTGAACGACACCATGGGCCATCTGGCCGGCGACATGCTGTTGCAGCAGGTGGCGGAACGGCTGTCGGCCTGCGTCCGCCAGGGCGACACCGTGGCGCGGCTGTCGGGCGACGAGTTCACCATCATCTTGGAAGACGTCCAAGACCCGCGCGACGCCGCCGTGGTCGCCCACAAGGTGCTGCGGGTGTTGCTGGAACCGGTGCAGTTGAGCGCCGGTGAGGCCCATATTTCCTCGTCCATCGGCGTCGCCCTTTATCCCACCGATGCCGGCGATCCCAACACCTTGCTGAAGCTGGCGGATTCAGCCATGTACCGGGCCAAGAACCTGGGCCGCAACGGTTGCCAGTTCCATTCCGAGGTGGTCAACGCTCAGGCATTCGAACGTCTGGCCCTGGAAAACGCCTTGCGGGCGGCGGCCGAGGATGGCCAGTTCCTGCTGCATTATCAGCCCATCTACGACGTCAAGTCGGGGCAGCCGGTGGCGGTCGAGGCGCTGTTGCGCTGGCGGCATCCCGAAGTGGGGGTGGTCGCCCCCAACCAGTTCCTGGCGGTCGCCGAGGAAACCGGACTGATCGTCCCCATCGGCGTTTGGGTGCTGGAGCAATCGTGCCGGCAGGTGAAGGCTTGGCGCGACGCGGGTTCGCCCGACCTGCGCCTGCATGTCAACCTGTCCTCTCGCCAACTCCGTCAACCCGACTTGATCGAACGCATCGCCGGCGCCCTGGAAGGGTCCCGCCTGCCGCCCCATGCCCTGGTGCTGGAAGTGCAGGAAAGCTGTGTCATCGACAAATCCTTCGATCCCACGGCGCTGTTCGCCCGGCTGGCGGCCTTGGGGGTCGGGCTGGCCATCGACGAATTCGGTTCCGGCTATTCGTCCTTCGCCTTCCTGCGCCGCCTGCCGGTGACCATCATCAAGGTTTCGCAAGGCTTCGTCCGCAACCTCGCCACCGCCGACGATTCCGAGATCGTCACCGCCATCGTCGCCCTGGCCCGCGGCCTGCACATGACGGTGGTGGCGCCAGGAATCGAAAGCAAGGCGCAACTGGACTTGCTGGTGCGCTTCGGTTGCGACAAGGTGCAGGGCTTCCTGCTGGCCAAGCCCGGCGCCATCGACGATGTGGGGGCATTGCTGGGCGCCAGGAAAACGCCGGCTGCGCTGGAGGGGCAGAAAACGCCATGAAACTGGTGCGATGGGGCGGGACGGGGGCGGAAAGGCCCGGCTTGGTCGACGACCTGGGCAGATTGCGCGACTTGTCGGGCGTGGTCGACGACATCCGTGCCGGCGTGGACTTGTCCCATGTTGACCCGGCGGCTTTGCCTCTGGTGGATGGTACCCCCCGCCTGGGGGTGCCGTTGGCCGGCATCGGCAACCTGGTCTGCATCGGCTTGAACTATCGCGACCATGCCGCCGAGACCGGCCTGGCCCTGCCATCCGAGCCGGTGGTGTTCTCCAAGCATACCGGCGCCTTGGCCGGCCCCTTCGACCCGCTGCCCATCCCGGCTGGCACCCGCAAGCTGGATTGGGAATGCGAACTGGCGGTGGTGGTGGGCAAGCGCTGCGCCCAGGTGGCCGAAGGCCAGGCCCTGGACCATGTCTTCGGCTATATGGCCGCCAACGACGTATCGGCGCGCGACTGGCAGATGGACCGTGGCGGCCAGTGGATCAAAGGCAAGTCGGGGCCGGGTTTCTGTCCGCTGGGGCCGTTTCTGGTCACCGCCGACCAGGTGGCCGACCCCCAGGATCTGGCTTTGTGGACCAGCGTCAACGGCATCCGCAAGCAGGACGGAAACACGCGGGACATGGTGTTCGGGGTGGCGTTCCTGCTGTCCTATCTGTCGCGTTTCATGACGCTTTTGCCCGGTGACGTGGTGCTGACCGGAACGCCGGCCGGGGTCGGCCTGGCCTCGGGCGTGTTCCTGGCGCCGGGCGATGTCATGGAAGTGGGCGTCCAGGGCCTGGGCCGCCAAAGAATCGTGCTGAATTGAGGTTGGCGCCGGGCCAAAGGGGCTTGGCCGCCTTGATCCTGGGGGCGGTGGCCATCGGCTTCGCCCCCATCTTCGTGCGCCTGTCCGAGGTCGGGCCGGTGGCCACCGGCTTCCATCGCCTGTTCTGGTCGCTGCCGGTTTTCGCCCTGCTGGCATGGATGCGTCCCATTCCCAGGCCCGATTCCGGACAGTGGCGGGTGATGGCGGCGTCAGGCGCCTTCTTCGCCGGCGACATGATCGTCTGGCATCTGGGCATCTTGCTGACCAGCGTCGCCAACGCCTCGTTGTTCACCAACATGGCCCCCATCTTCGTCGCCCTGGCCCTGTGGTTGATCTGGGGCCGGCGCCCGTCCGGGCGCTTCGTCGTCGCCCTGGCGGTGACGGTTGCCGGTGCCGCCGCCCTGGTGGGCGGCGCCGTGGACCTGTCGGCCCAGCGTCTGGCCGGCGACGGCCTGTCGCTGCTGTCGGGATTGTTCTATGCCGGCTACATCCTGGCGGTGGGCCGCGCCCGCGAAGCCTTGCCGACGCCCTTGCTGATGGCGGTGGGCGGCGCCGTGGCGGCGGCTTTGATCCTGGTCGCCGCCTTGGTCCTGGGGGAACAGGTGTGGCCGCGCACGGCCTCCGGCTGGGCGGTGGTTTTGGGCCTGGCCGTGGTGTCGCAATGTGCCGGCCAGGGGCTGATCGCCTGGGGGTTGGCCCATGTGTCGGCCAGTTTCGGCGCCTTGGTGCTGCTGTTGCAGCCGCTGGTCGCGGTGTTGGTGGCCTGGTTGCTGTTCGCCGAAAGCCTGGAGGCCATCCAGGTGGTGGGGGCGGGGGTGGTGCTGGTGGGCATCCATCTCGCCCGTCGGGCGAACCGGGCTTGACGATGTCGGGCGGTTGTGGTCACCATCCGGTATGACCAAAGACGACACCGATCCCGCCGCCCTTGATCCCCGCTCTCGCGTCTCGGACCGGGTGGCCGACCGTATTCTGGCCCGTATCGCCAGTGGTGAGTGGGCCGTCGGCCAGCGCCTGCCCGGCGAACGCCAACTGGCCGAGGACATGGGGGTGTCGCGGGTGTCGGTGCGTGCCGCCTTGCAGACCCTGAAGACGCAAGGTCTGCTGGACGCGGTCCAAGGCGGCGGTACCCGGGTGGTGGCCAATGCCGCCTGCATGGACGCCTCCTTGGCGCAATTGGTCCGCGCCAACCACGAGACCCTGGCCGACCTGGCGGAAATCAGGGGGCAGATCGAGGTGTGGGCGGCGCGCCGCGCCGCCGAGAACGCCACGCCGGCCCATTTGGCCGAACTGGCCGAGGTGATGGCGGCGACCGAGTCCGACATCGCCGCCGGCAAGCACAAGACAGAAAACGACATCCGCTTCCATCTGGCGGTGGCCAAGGCTTCGGGTTCGACCGTCTACATGCATGTGATGGGGGTGTTTCGCGGTATCCTGCAACAGATGCTGGATTATCACCGCTACGAGATGTTCCCGACGCCCGAGGACGACCAGACCATCCTGGGCCATCACCGCGCCATCGTCGCCGGCATCACCGCCCGCGATGCCGACGCTGCTGCCCGCGCCATGGAGGCGCATTTGGGCTGGGTGGTAGCGCGTTATCGTACCGTGCAAAGCCGCCGCAACGCGTCGTCCTGAGCTTGAGCCACCCCAAGGGGTTGGTGAAAACCGTCATCGGGGCGTGGTAGGCGGCCGCCTTCGCCTCTGCTATGGTTCGGCGAGATTATCAAGCCACGCCGATAAGGACCGATGATGCGTAGAACAAGAAAAGCCAAGATCATCGCCACGCTGGGCCCCGCCTCGTCGACACCGCAGGCCATCGAAAGCCTGTTCCGGGCCGGCGCCGACGTCTTCCGTCTGAATTTCAGCCATGGCACCCACGCCGACCACCAGGAACGTTACGACAGCATCCGGGCGTTGGAATACAAGGTCGGCCGCCCCATCGGTGTATTGGCCGATCTGCAAGGCCCCAAGTTGCGTGTCGGCAAGTTCGCCGACGGCAAGGTGCGTCTGGAAACCGGTGCCATGTTCCGCCTGGATTTGTCCCCCGAATTGGGCGATGCCAAGCGGGCGCCGTTGCTGCATCCGGAAGTCTTCGCCGCCATGAATGTCGGCACCGAATTGCTGCTGGACGACGGCAAGCTGCGGCTGCGCGTCGAAAAGCACGGCGGCGACTTCGCCGAGACCCGGGTCATCGTCGGCGGCGAATTGTCCAACCACAAGGGCGTCAACGTCCCCAACGTGGTGTTGCCCATCTCGCCGCTCACCGACAAGGACAAGGCCGATCTGGATTTCGCCGTCGACATGGGGGTGGACTGGATCGCCCTGTCCTTCGTCCAGCGTCCGGGCGACGTGCTGGAAGCCCGCAAGCTGATCAGCCGCAAGGTGGGCAGCCGGGTGCGCCTGTTGTCCAAGCTGGAAAAGCCGTCGGCCATCGACTTCCTGGACGAGATCGTCGAACTCTCCGACGCCGTCATGGTGGCGCGTGGCGACCTGGGCGTCGAATGCCCGCCCGAATCGGTGCCGATCCTGCAAAAGCGCATCGTCAAATGCTGTCGGACCGCCGGCAAGCCGGTGGTGGTGGCGACCCAGATGCTGGATTCCATGGTCCATTCGCCGTCGCCCACCCGCGCCGAGGCGTCCGACGTGGCCACCGCCATCTATGACGGCGCCGACGCGGTGATGCTGTCGGCGGAAACCGCCTCGGGTGACTTTCCGGTGGACGCGGTGACCATGATGGACCGCATCATCAACCGGGTGGAAGCCGACGACCAGTACCGGGTGATCACCGACGCCTCGCGCTCGGCCCCCGAGAACACCACCCGCGACGCCATTTCCGCCGCCGCCCGTCAAGTGGCTCACACCCTGGGGGCGGCCGCCGTGGTCACCTTCACCTCGTCGGGCTCGACCACCTTGCGGGCCGCCCGTGAACGCCCCGAACAGCCGGTGGTGTCCTTGACCTCGGGCCTGGAAGTGGCCCGTCAGCTGGCCCTGGTGTGGGGTGCCCATTGCGTGGTCAGCCACGACGTGCGCAGCTTCTCGGAAATGGTGCAGACGGCGGCGCGGACCGCCCAGGACGAAGGCTTCGCCCGTCCCGGCGACCGCATCGTCATCACCGC
>JAIWOG010000044.1 GCA_020217035.1 Magnetospirillum sp.
CGGGGTGCCGTTCGGCTGTTCGGGCACCACCAACATCCTGCGGGTGGCGGCGATCGAGGAAAGCGGCGAAGTCCTGTAATGGTGTTGTCCGTCCGTTCCCTGCCCAAGGTGCTGGGGGGCGTCTTGTTGGCCTGTGCCGGTGCCGCCCTGGTGGCGCAACTGGCCGGCATGGGGGCGGCAGGCGGCGGCGCGGCCGGTTGGGGCTTGCCCATCCTGCTGGCCACCATCGGGTTGTGGCTGGGCGGTTTCCTGCCCGACCACGTCACCGCCTTGGGCTTCTTCGCCCTGTTGCTGTTGTTCAAGCTGGCGCCGCCGGAAGTGGTGTTGTCGGGCTTCACCTCGTCGGCATTGTGGCTGGTCCTGGCCGGGCTGGTGCTGGGCCTGGCCATGGAGGAAACCGGCCTGGCCAAGCGCTTGGCCATCCTGGGGCGCGGGCTGGAAGGCGTGTCCTATCCCCGCCTGGTGGCGGCGGTTTGCGCCTTAGGACTGGCCGCCATCTTCTTCATGCCGTCGGCCACCGGCCGCATCCTGATGCTGTTGTCCATCGTCGGACCGCTGGCGGCGCATCTGGGCTATCATCCCGGCTCGCGCGGCCATGCCGGGCTGATGCTGGCCTGCGCGTTCGGCACCTTCATGCCGGCCTTTTCGGTGCTGCCGTCCAACGTCCCCAACATGGTGCTGGCCGGCACCTTGGAAAAGCTGACCGGCCACACCCTGACCTTCGTCGACTTCTTCGTCCTTCATTTCCCGGTCCTCGGCCTGGGCCGCGCCCTGGCGGTGTGGGTCTTGGTCTGCCTGCTGTTCAACGACAAGCCCGGCCCCATCGAAGGGGAAGGGGTGGCGGCCCCCGGCCCGATGACCACCGGCGAAAAGCGCCTGACCGCCATCCTGGTAGTGGCGGTGTCGCTGTGGGTGACCGATTCCTGGCACCACATCTCGCCGGCCTGGGTGGCGCTGGCAGGCGCTGTGCTGTGCCTGACACCGGGCCTGGGCATGCTGGGGCGTGATTCGTTCAAGAAGATCAACGCCGCCATGCTGTTCCACATCGCCGCCGTCATCGGCCTGGGCGGCGTCGCCAATTCCATGGGCTTGGGCAGTTGGATGGCGGAAAGCATCCTGGGCTGGATGCCGCTTTCCGGTCAGGGCGGATTGCACGACTGGGCGGTGCTGGTGATCATGCCCATGCTGCTGGGCGTGCTGACCACCGCGCCCGGCGTGCCGGCGGTGCTGGTGCCCATGTCCGACGTGCTGGCGGCACGATCCGGTTTCACCGTGCCCGCCATCGCCATGCTGCAGGTGCCGGGCCTGTCCACCATCCTGCTGCCGCACCAGGTGCCGCCGTTGATGGCGGCCATCCCGGTGTCGGGCGTCGCCTATCACGAATTCGTCCGCATGTGCCTGCTGCTGGTGGCCGTCGCCGTTGTCGTGCTGCTGCCGCTGGACGCTTTGTGGTGGATGGTGCTGGGCAAGCTTTAAGCATGAAAAAGGCCGGAGGGCTTGCGCCGCTCCGGCTTTTTTCGTTTGGCGCGCTTACACCAGTTCGATCGAGTAATTCTCGATGACGGTGTTGGCCAGCAATTGCCTGCACATCTGCTCGACTGCCTCGCGGGCCTTGGCCGGGTCGGACTCGGCCAGGTCCAGTTCGATGTACTTGCCCTGGCGGACGTCGTTGACGCCGGCGAAGCCCAGCGACCCCAAAGCGTGCTGCACGGCCTTGCCCTGGGGGTCCAAGACGCCGTTCTTCAAAGTGATATGAACCTTGGCTTTCACGTCGATATTCCTTCGTGTGAGCTTTCTTCCATGTCCCGGTGATCGGAGCCGATCACCGGTGCCCTCAAGCGGCGGGCGTGTTTCTCCGAAACACTTGCCTTCCGCGGCATAAGCCGCGCGGCGCGGTCGCGCCTAACCTCGGCCCGGCGGGTTCCCCCGCCGGGCTTTCGGTCTTACTGCATGGTTTCCGGGCCCTTCAGGTCGCGGGGGCCGCCTTCGGGCAGGATGCCCAGGCGACGCGCCACTTCCTGATAGGCGTCTTCCACATTGCCGAGATCGCGGCGGAAACGGTCCTTGTCCATCTTCTCGCCGGTATTCAGATCCCACAGGCGGCAATTGTCGGGGCTGATCTCGTCGGCCAGGACGATCTGCATGTCGTCGCCGTTGTAAAGGCGGCCGAATTCCAGCTTGAAGTCCACCAGACGGATGCCGACGCCCAGGAACAGGCCGGTCAGGAAGTCGTTGACGCGCAGCGACATGGACATGATCTCGTCGATGTCCTGGGTGGTGGCCCAGCCGAAGGCGGTGATGTGTTCCTCGGCCACCATGGGGTCGCCCAACGCGTCGGACTTGAAGTAGTACTCGACGATGGAGCGCGGCAGGGGGGTGCCTTCCGACAGGCCGAAACGCTGGGCCAGCGAACCGGCCGAGATGTTGCGCACCACCACTTCCAGCGGGATGATCTCGACTTCGCGCACCAATTGCTCGCGCATGTTCAGGCGGCGGACGAAGTGGGTGGGGATGCCGATCTCGCCCAGCTTGATCATCAGGTATTCGCTGATCCGGTTGTTCAGCACACCCTTGCCGGTGATGGTGCCCTTCTTCTTGTTGTTGAAGGCGGTGGCGTCGTCCTTGAAGTACTGGACCAGGGTGCCGGGCTCGGGACCTTCGAAAAGGACCTTGGCCTTGCCTTCGTAAATCTGTCTGCGTCGAGCCATGTGGAAAGCTTCCGGATCGAAGAGGCGCCGCCGCAACCGGTGACGCCAGGGAAACAAGAAGCGCGGGGCCGTTTGGGGCCCCGTCGCCGATGAGGCTGGTATAGCAGGGATGGGCGGGCGAAACAATCGCCTCGGCTGTCAGGCCGCCCGCGTCTTGCGGCTGCGCCGGGCGATGAAGTCGGACAACAGGCCGGCATCAACCTTTTGCTGGTCGAATCGCAGGCGGGCGCGGTCGCCGTCGATCTCGACCACCTCGAAGGGAACCGGGGTGTTGAGGCCATCCACATGCAGGTGGCCCTGGTGGTCGACCTCGGCTTGGTCGGGCAGGCTGACTTGGCCGCCGCACATGGAGATGTCGACCACGGTGGCGGCCACCCCGCCCAGATTGGCCGGGGCATCCAGCGCCACGCGGGGATTGCGGCGGCGGTTGACCTCGGGGGTGGCGGTACGCACGGCGGCGTTCAACACCTTGCGCAGGTCTTGAATCTTGCCGGCCATGGAGGTCAGCAACTGGCTGACTTCGCCAGCGCGGTCGCCGGTGGCGCGGGCCTCGTGGGCGACGGCGGCGATGTGTTCGGACACTTCGCGGGCGGCGTCGCTGGTTTCCACCACGTTGCGGACGATTTCCTGGGTGGCCGCGTCCTGTTCCTGCACGGCGGCGGCGATCGAGCCCGACATGGTCGAGACCTCGCCCACCGAACGCACCATGGCATGGATCTCGTCGGCCACCTGGATGCCGACATGGCGCAGTTCGGCCACCTGACGGGCGATTTCCTCGGTGGACTTGCTGGTCTGCTCGGCCAGATGCTTGACTTCGTCGGCGACCACGGCGAAGCCCTTGCCGGCGGTGCCGGCCCGCTGCGCCTCGATGGTGGCGTTCAGTGCCAGCATGTGGGTGCGCCGGGTGATGTCGGCGATGGAATCGGCGACGTCGCCCACCTTGGCCATGGCGGCGGTCAGGGTTTCCACCACCTGGGCCGCACGGTTGCCCATGTCGACGACGCTGCCGACCTTGGCGGTGGAATGTTCCACTTGGCCGGCGATCTCGCGGATCGAGGCCGACAATTGCTCGGCGGCGCCCGCCACCGTCTGGGCGTTTTCCAGGGCGGTTCGGGCGGCGTCGGCCACTGAATGGGAATGGGTGCCGACGCTGATCGCCGAACTGGCCATGGCGCCGGCGGTGTTGGCGATCAACTGGCCTTCGCCGGCGACTTTCTCGACGGCGGCGGCGGTTTCGATCTCCACGGTGTCGGCCATGTTCTGCAAGGATCGCAGCCGCTGTTGTTCGGCCAGGGCGGCACCACGGCTTCGTTCATCCTGCAAGGCCGCCACCTCGGACGAGCGTTGGCGGAACAAGGCCAAGGCATGGGCGATGGCGGCGAACTCGTCCTTGCGGTTTTCCGACAGCGACAAGGGGGCGTCCTGGCGATCCTGCAAGGTGTTGTCCAAATCGTTGGCCAAGGCAGCGAACGAACGGGTGACGCGCAGCCCGATAAGGGTGGCGATCCCCAAAGCCAGGACGATGGCGGCGGCGGAGGCGGCCAGCATGCGGGTGCGCAGGGCGGCGTTGGCTTCGGCCAATTCGTGGGTGTGACCGATCAGTTCCCCCATCTCGGTCCAGGAGGTGTCGGTGACGCTGTTGCTGATGTCGTCCAGGCGTGCGGTCAGGATGGAGGCCAATTGGTCGAAATTGGCCATCGCCGCGTTGCCTTCCGCCTGGCCCTTGGTGGTGTAGGCGACGACCATCGCCTTGCCGGCCCGCAGATAGGGCGGAAAAACCCCGTCGATGCGGTCCAGCAACTCCGCTTGTTCCTCCATGCCCATGGCGGCGGCGTAGGTCTTGGCGTTGTCCATGTGTTCGGCGAAACGGTCGGCCCACAACTCGGCTTCCGCCACCCCCTTGGCGTCGCCGGTGACCGAGGCGTCGGTCAGGAGTTGCTGCACCTGGATGATGTCGGTGCGAACATCCTTCAGGGCCAAGGCCAAGGGCAGGGTCTGGTTGGCCACCCGGTCGGCGCGGGACTGGATGTCGGCGATGGGGGGCTGTTGTTCGCCGATGGCTTGGTAAACCATCAGCGCCAGTCCCAGGATGACAAGGATGCAGGCGGTAAAACCGGCCAGGACAAGGCTGCGCAGGGACATGGAAGGTGCCTCTCATCCAAAGTATAGGCAAATATACTTTTGGCTAGGATTGCGGGCAACCTACCCTGAAGTCTTATGGAATCGTGGGCCGTGTAGCCGTCAAGCCGCCCGTGGCTTGCCGTGGCGATCGGCGATGAACGCCGCCAGCCGCGACGCCTCGGGGCTGGAATCATCGAAGCGGACGCGCATGTGGACGTCGTTTCGTTCGACGACGGTGAAGCGCAACCGCCCCTCGAGCCCCGGAATGGTCAAGCTGCCCTCGATTTCGTCGGTCATCGGCGGGGCATCCAGCAGACGGCCGCCGCACAGGGACAGATCGGCCAGACGGACGGCCATGGTGCTGTCCCCCATGTGGATCTCGGCGGTGTCGGTCACCGCGACGCGGGGATTGCGACGCCGGTCGACGTCGGGCGAGGCGGTGCGCACCACGGCGTTCAGGATGCTTTTCAGTTCGCGCACCCGCACCGCGATGTTTTCCAACTGGGTCTGCACCAGCCCGGCCGAATGGCCGGTGCTGCTGGCTTCCGATGCAACGGCGGTGATGCGGGTGGCCACTTCCTCGGCGGCGTGGCTGGTCTGCACCACGTTGCGGACGATTTCCTGGGTGGCGGCGTCTTGTTCCTCGACGGCGGCGGCGATGGAATTGGCGATGCCGCTGATTTCCTCGATGGATTTGGTGATGCCGGAAATCGCCTGGGTGACCTGGCGGCCAATGTTTTGCAGTGTCGTCACCTCGCGCGAGATTTCCTCGGTGGACCGTGCCGTCTGGGTGGCCAGGCCCTTGACCTCGTGGGCGACCACGGCGAAGCCCTTGCCGGCCTCGCCGGCGCGGGCCGCCTCGATGGTGGCGTTCAGGGACAGCAGGTTGGTCTGCTCGGCGATGGCGTTGATCAGCTTGGCGACATCGCCGATGCGGGCCATGGCGTCGGTCAGTTCGTGGACGGTCTTGGCGCTTTCCTGCGCGGTCTGCACCACGCCCGACACCACCTGGGTGGACAAGGTGGCCTGCGAGCCGATCTCGCGGATCGAGGCGGACAGTTCCTCGGCGGCGCCGGCCACGGCTTGGGCGTTGCGCAGCGCCTGTTCGGCGGCGGCGGCGACACCTTGGCTGTTCTCGCCCACATGCTGGGCCGACCGCGCCATGTCGGTGGCCAAGCCCTGCATCTGCACGGTTTCGCGGGCGACGTTCTCGACGGCGCGGGCGGTTTCCACCTCGACGTTCTCGGCCATCTCCAGCAATGCCTGACGGCGGGCGGCCTCGGCCTGCTCGGCTTGGCGGGCCTGTTCATCCTGCATGGCCTTCAGGCGCACCGAACTGGCGCGGAACTGGGCCAGGGCGCGGGCCAGGGGGCCGAACTCGTCCTTGCGGTCGCTGTTGAGGTTCAGCGTCTGGGCGTGGTTTTCCTCGAGGACCGCCTGCACGTCCTGGCCCAGCAGGCGGAACAGCGAGGCCAGGCGCCAGGTCAGGGCTGCGCCGATCAACAGCGCCAGGGTGACGCCGACGATGCCGGCGATGGTGCTGTTGCTGGCGACTTGGGCGTTGCCTCGCTCGACCCGCTGGGCGGCGGCCACCAGTTCGTTCAACGAGTTGGCGGTCTGCTGCTCGACCAGTTCGGCGACGCCGTCCAGGTGCTGGTGGATCAGTTCGGCGGTGGAATCGAATTCCGGCATCATCTGGTTGCCGGCCTGGGCGCCGTCGGCGATGTAGGCCTTGGCCATTTTCTGGCCGGTTTGATAATAGGGCGGGAAGGCGGCATCCACCTTGGCCAAGGCGTCGGTCACCTCTTTCAACTGCAAGGCGGCGGCGGCTTCCTGGGCGCGGTTCAAGGCGACGGCATAAGCGTCGGCGGCTTCCTGCGCCTTTTCGAAGCCGTCATCCAGGCCGTCCTGGGCCCGGGTGGCCGAGATGTCGGTCAGGAATTGCTGCACCTGGGCGACCATCAGGTTCATGTCCTTGACGGCGCCGTAAAGCTTGATGGATTGGGACGAAACCGTCTGGGCACGGCTGGTGATCTCGCGCAGCAGCGGGTCCTGGCTTTCCACCGACTGCTCGTTGATCCAGCTGGTCACGGCGAACACGCCCACCACCACGCCGAGGCCGGCCACAATCATCGCGCGAATGTTCACGATCGAGCACCCCAATATCCCCAAACCAAAAAGCGGCGCAGTGTTACCACTTTGGTTGGTCATCACGCAATCAATTACAATAATTCAAATGTTCTTATATGCGCTTTGGTTTGGTGCGCCAGGGCAGAACAGCCAGCGCCATGGCTCCACCTGGTGGTTGATGGGAAGCGCGACCAGCGAAGACGACACGGTGCCGAAGCCATTGGGACGCAGGAAACACATGGCGGCGGTTTCCTCGCCGTCAGGGCCGCTGCCGCGATCCGCCATCAATGCCTGCCATTCCCGCCAGTCGCCGGTTGCGGGATCGGGGGCGGCGGCGGCCTGGAAGCGGGGCAAATAGGCGGCCAGGCGGGGGCTGGCCACGTCGTCCAAATCCATGGCCGAGATCATGTGCAGGCCGGGGGGGATCGCCGTCACCGCGACCGGGCCTGTTCCTTCCGACTTGATCCAGAAGGCGTCGCGGTTGTCGGCCACCACCATGTTGAAGGGGCGCCAGGATCGCCCGTCCAGGTCGGCGAAAGCGCCGGCGGTTTCCGCCGCGTCGGCATGGTCCAGGGCGTCCAGCACCAGTTCGCCGCGCGACCTTTTGCCCGGTGCCGGCCCCAGCGTGCCGACGCGGTTCAGGATGGCGGCCACCACCCCATGGTCGTTGACCCCCAGCCACGACCCCTGCGCCAACTCGTCCAGCCCGGCCACCACCTCGGGGCGGTCGGGCCAATGGCGGGCCGGCGGCTGCCACGGCCGGCCGGCCATCTCGTCGCGGTTGGCGGCCGCCAGGAGGGGCCAGGCATGGCCGGGGCGGCGGAGCAAAACCAAGGTGCACATGTGAAAATCCGGTTTGTGGCAGGGTCAATGACGGCTATAACACGTTCGCCACTCTGGCAAAGGTTTCAAACGACAACCACTTCCACAGTAAGTGGGGCATCAAAAGGGAAGTCGCCTGCCATGACCACGTTCGACGAACGCGAAAAGGGGTTCGAGGCCAAGTTCAAGCTTGACCAGGAAATGCAGTTCAAGGCGAACGTGCGCCGCGACAAGCTGTTGGGCCTGTGGGCCGCCGAACAGATGGGCATCACCGGTGACGCCGCCAAGGCCTATGCCCTGTCGGTGGTCGACGCCGAGTTCACCGAGCCCGACCACGACGCCAGCCACAAGGTGGCACGCGACTTGGCGGCCAAGGGCATCCAGATCGAGGAACGCCATTTCAAGGCCCAGGTGGACAAGTGCCATCAACAGGCCGTCGCCCAGCTGACCGAGGAAGCCAAGCGCTGACCAAGCGATCGCGCTGAAACGCGAAAGGCCCGCCGGAGGGACGCTCCGGCGGGCCTTTTGGTTTCGGTGTTACGCCCGGCCGAAGACCCGGCGGAAGATGGTGTCCACGTGCTTGGTGTGATAGCCCAGGTCGAACATGGCTTCCACCTGGTCGGCGGACAACGCCTTGGCCACGTCGGCATCGGCCTTCAAATTGGCCAGGAACATGCCCTTGGTGTCGCGGCCTTCGCCGGCGGCGTCCCACACCTTCATGGCGTTGCGCTGGACCAGGCGATAGGCGTCTTCGCGGGACACCCCGGCCTGGGTCAGGGCCAACAGCACGCGCTGGCTGAAGATCAGGCCGCCCAGTTGGTTCAGGTTGCGCTCGACCACGTCCGGGTACACTACCAGCTTGTCGATGACGCCGGTCAGGCGGGCCAGGGCGAAGTCCAAGGTGATGGTGGCATCGGGGCCGATATAGCGTTCCACCGAGGAATGGCTGATGTCGCGTTCGTGCCACAGCGCCACGTTTTCCATGGCGGGCGCCACGTATCCGCGCACCATGCGGGCCAGGCCGGTCAGGTTTTCGGTCAGCACCGGGTTGCGCTTGTGCGGCATGGCCGAACTGCCCTTCTGGCCGGGCGAGAAAAATTCCTCGGCCTCGCGCACTTCGGTGCGCTGCATGTGGCGGATTTCCACGGCGACGCGCTCGATGGAACTGGCGATGGTGCCCAGCGTGGCGAAGAACTGGGCGTGGCGGTCGCGCGGGATCACCTGGGTGGACAAGGGTTCGGGCATCAGGCCCAGCTTGGCGGCCACGTGCTCCTCGACGCGGGGGTCGATGTTGGCGAAGGTGCCGACCGCGCCCGAGATGGCGCAGGTGGCGATGTCGGCGCGGGCCGCCAGCAGGCGGGCCTTGTTGCGCTGGAATTCGGCGTGGAAGCCGGCGAACTTCAGGCCGATGGTCACCGGCTCGGCGTGGATGCCGTGGGAACGGCCCATGCACACCAGATCCTTGAACTCGAAGGCGCGGCGTTCGAGCGCGGCCAGCAGGGCGTCCAAATCGGCCAGCAGGATGTCGGCGGCCTGCACCAGTTGCACGTTCAGGCAGGTGTCCAGCACGTCGGACGAGGTCATGCCCTGGTGGACGAAGCGCGAATCGGCGCCGATATGTTCGGCCAGTTCGGTCAGGAAGGCGATGACGTCGTGCTTGGTTTCAAGCTCGATGGAATCGATGCGGTCGATGCGGGCCTGGGTATAGGGCTTGTTGCCCTTTTCCCACACGGCACGCGCGGAATCCTTGGGGATGGTGCCGATCTCCGCCAGCGCGTCGCAGGCGTGGGCCTCGATCTCGTACCAGATGCGGAACTTGTTGGCGGGTTCCCAGATGGCGGTCATCTGCGGGCGGGAATAACGGGCAATCGACATGATCGGGCCTCGGCTGGAAAGGGACGCGCGGACGAAGTGGGGGTTATGGCAAAAAACCGCCCACCTTGCAAAGGCGACGGTGAAAAAGACATGGATCGCGGCCAGGGATCAGCGGCGCGGCAGGCCGTAATGGATGAAGTCGCTCCAGGTGCGTTCCAGCCGCAGCATGGTGTCCACCGTGTCTTGCAGCGCCTTGGCCGAATCCGCGTCGCCGAACTGGGCCGACAGGTCGTCTTGCAGGGTGCGCACCGCCGCGCACAGGGACAAGCCCTTGTCGGTCAGCTTCAGTCGCACCGAGCGGCGGTCATGGGTGGACCGTTCCTGGGTGATGTAGCCGTATTCGG
>JAIWOG010000045.1 GCA_020217035.1 Magnetospirillum sp.
TCAGCGACTTGATGTTGTAGGAAACATTGGAGCCCTGATAGTAACCGCGATCCTTCAGGTCGCGGATCACCACTTCATTTTCGCCAATATTGTACAACAGCAAAGCCTGGACCGCATTGATGTCGTCAATGCCCAATCGACGCAGCTCTGTGCGCAACACGTCGAGGAAGTGACGGTGCAGGCGTTCGATGAGGCGGATGATTTCAAAATACGGCTTGTTCATAGGACGCGAGTATAGGTGCAAGCCAATCCACCGCCAACAGGCTTTTTCGTCAATCTAGAGTGTTTCCCGGCACCAATGCTGGCTGTATTGTACTATGCAGCAAGAAGGAACGGGACGCCCACATGGCCCAGGACGACGGCGCGGCGCAATCGGCGGCCAAGCCGACCATCATCACCGTCTTCAATCAAAAGGGCGGTGTCGGCAAGACCACGACCAGCGTCAATCTGGCGGTGTGCCTGGCCGCCTTGGGCAAGCGCACGGTCCTGGTCGACCTGGACAGCCAAAGCAACGCCACCACCAATGTCGGCATCACCCAGCCCATATCCACCGGCGCCTACCATCTGGTCACCGGCAAGGTGCCGGCCGACGAATGCTTGAAGAAAACGTCTTACGAGAACTTGCGTCTGGTGGGCGGCTCGGACGAACTGGCCTGGGCCGACATCGAACTGGCGCTGCGCCCGGAATGCCAGGGCGTTCTGACCGACGCCTTGAAGACGCTGCCGGCCGACATCGACGCGGTGGTGATCGATTGTCCGCCGGCACCGGGCATCGTCTCGGTCAACGCCCTGGTCGCCGCCGACATGGTGGTGATGCCGGTGATGCCCAGCCCGCACGCCTTGGACGGCCTGCACAAGGCGTGGTGGAACGTCAACCGGGTGCGCTCGGGCTACAATCATGACCTGCACAGCATCTTCATCCTGCTGACCATGACCGAGGACGGCGAGCTGACCAACAGGCTGTCCGAGGACATCATCGCCGAGTTCGGCCATCGGGTGATGCCGGTGCTGGTGCCGCGCGACAACGTGGTCATCGAAGCCGCCGCCCGCGACCTGCCGGTGGTGTCCATGGCACCGCAATCGCCGCCGGCGCGGGCCTATCTGCGGCTGGCCGAACTTCTGGTGAACCGGGCCAGCCACAGGGGCGGCACGGCCGGCGGGATCAACCGCGAGCAAGGGGCCGAGGCCCTGGCGGTGTGGGCGGTGGAAGCCGAGGGGCGGCGCTCTCATCTGGCCATTCCCGAGCCCGGCGCGATGCCCGATCCCGGCTGGACCGACGCCCCGGAACTGGCCCAGGCGGCCCTGGGGGGCAATGCCGGCTGGAAGGTCGGCGCCGCCATCGGCCTGATCCTGCTGGGCGCGGTGCTGGGCTTCGCCGCCGCTTCCGCCTGGTTCGCCTTTCCGCCGAGCTAGACCTGCTCCAGGCGTTTCAGGAAGGCTTCCACCGTGTCCACCGTGTGGTCGCCATAGCGCTTGCGCAAGGTTGTCGGGGCGCTGATCAGGGCAGCCCGCAAATCGGCGAACAATGCCCGCATCACTTCGGCGAAGCCGTGCTCGGTCAACTGCCAATGGGCGTCGGGGGAATCGGCCTGCACCCGCCCCAGATGCGAGTTGACCAGGCTGAGGAACCAGTCGCGACGGCGTTCGAAATGGGCGAAGTAATGGGCGACCACCACCAGCACGTCGTTGGTCAGCGCGTGGGTTTCCGGGTCGGCGTGCACCGCTTGCCAGTCCTGGGTGCCGTTGCTGGTGCGGTGGCGGTCCAAGATGGCCTGCGACTTGGCTTGGCATTGTTCGTAAAGGGCGGGGCCGATCATCTTGTCGATGGCCAGGTTGAAGCCGGGGATGACGCGCCGCGACAGCAAGCCCTGGCCGCCATCGTCGCCCTGGCGGGCGGGGAACAGGTGGGCGAAGGACTTCATCAGCACGCGGTCGAAGGGGCGACGACGGGTGCTTTCCCACTGCCGGGCCTCGCGCAGGGTCGTGCAGGTGTCGTACGAACGGCGGAAGGTGGATTGGAAGCGGGCCATGTCGCCGGCCATGAATTGTTCGGCCAGCAGCCGGATGTCCTGGGCGGTCAGGCCGCCTTGCCGCGTGGCTTCCACTTCCAGGCGGGTGACGAAATGGCCGATCATGGTGTTGGCGATGGCCTCGCAGGATTTGGGGCCGGCTTGGGTGTCGGTGTCGTTCATGGTCGTTTCCCGCCCTTGACCCCAGAAGTCTAGCAGGAATTGACACTCCCCACACCGGGCCATAGGCTCGGGAATCCGATTTTTTGCCGGTGTCCCAGAATGTCCGACAGCCTGTCTCTTGCCTTTGCCCAGATCAACCCGGTGGTCGGCGACATTGCCGGCAACGTCGCCCGCATCCGCGCCGCCCGTGCCCAGGCGGCCGAACAGGGCGCCCAGTTGGTGGTGTTCCCGGAACTGGTGGTGTCGGGCTATCCGCCGGAAGATCTGGTGTTGAAGTCGGCGTTCCTGGATTGCGTCGAGCAGGCGGTCGAGGATTTGGCCGCCGACACCGCCGACGGCGGCCCGGCGCTTTTGGTGGGCGCCCCTTGGCGGGTGGCCGGCAAGCTGCACAACGCCGCTCTGATCCTGGACCACGGCCGCGTCGCCGCCAGCCGGTTGAAGCACCACCTGCCCAATTACGGCGTCTTCGACGAAGCCCGCGTCTTCGCCCCCGGCCCGGTGCCCGGCCCGGTGCAGTTCAGGGGCGTGCGCCTGGGCGTCCTGGTCTGCGAGGACATGTGGTATGCCGACGTGGCCGAGACCCTGGCCGAATGCGGCGCCGAGATCCTGGTGGTGCCCAACGGCTCGCCCTTCGAGATGGACAAGGTGGGCGTGCGTCTGGAACGAGCCCGTGCCCGCGTGGCCGAAACCGGGCTGCCCTTGGTCTATGTCAACCAGTTGGGCGGCCAGGACGAATTGGTGTTCGATGGCGCCTCGTTCGCGCTGGATGCCCAAGGTCAGGTGGCGGTGCGTCTGCGGTCCTGGGCCGAGCAGGTGGTCACCACCCGATGGCGCAGGGAAAACGGCCGCTGGACGGTCGAGGGCCCGCAGGCGCCGACCACCGGCCGCGACGAGGATTTGTACCAGGCCATGGTGCTGGGCCTGCGCGACTATGTGGGCAAGAACGGTTTCCCCGGCGTGGTGCTGGGCCTGTCGGGCGGCATCGATTCGGCCTTGGCGGCGGCGGTGGCCGCCGACGCCCTGGGGGCGGACAAGGTGTGGTGCGTGATGATGCCGTCGCCTTATACCAGCCAGGAAAGCCTGGACGACGCGGCCGAGGTGGCTCGCCTGCTGGGCTGTCGCCTCGACACTGTCAACATCGGCCCGGCCATGGGGGCGTTTGATCAGATGCTGGCGCCGTTCTTCGTCGGCACCAATCCTGGCATCACCGAGGAAAACCTGCAATCGCGGTCGCGCGGCCTGACCTTGATGGCGTTGTCCAACAAGTTCGGCCCCATGGTGCTGTCCACCGGCAACAAGTCGGAAATGAGCACCGGCTACGCCACCCTTTACGGCGACATGTGCGGCGGCTACGCGGTGCTGAAGGACGTCTACAAGACCGCCGTGTTCGCGGTCTGCCGCTGGCGCAACGCCCATTTCCCCGAGGGCGCCCTGGGACCGCAAGGCCCGGTGATGCCCGAGCGCGTCATCACCAAGCCGCCCTCGGCCGAGTTGAAGCCCGACCAGAAGGACCAGGACACCCTGCCGCCCTACGACATCCTGGACGGTATCCTGTCGGGTCTGGTCGAAGGCGAGCAAAGCGTCGAAGCCCTGGTCGCCCAGGGTTACGACGAGGCCATGGTGCGCCGGGTGTGGCGCATGCTGGACCGCGCCGAATACAAGCGCCGCCAGGCCCCGCCTGGGGTCAAGATCACCAGCCGGTCGTTCGGCAAGGAACGGCGCTATCCCATCACCAACGGTTTCACCCGGTCGGTGTAGGCCGCACCGGCCTTGTTGCCGCCTTCCCCCGGTGCTATAGGGGAGGGCCTGCTTCCCAACCCCTTGGACTCGCTTCGATCCCATGGCCGTCACGGTCCGCTTCGCTCCCAGCCCCACCGGGCTTCTGCACGTGGGCAACGCCCGCGTCGCCCTGATCAACTGGCTGTTCGCCAAGGCGCATGGCGGCTATTTCATGCTGCGCTACGACGACACCGACCTGGCGCGGTCCACCAAGGCGTTCGAGGAGGGCATCGCCCGCGACCTGGCTTGGCTGGGCCTGGAATGGGACAAGAAGGCGTGGCAGTCCAAGCGGTTGAGCCAGTATCAGGCGGTCGCCGACAAGCTTAGGGCCGACGGCCGGCTTTACGCCTGCTGGGAAACCCCCGACGAGCTGGATTACAAGCGCAAGCGCCAGTTGGCCCGTGGCCTGCCGCCGGTTTACGACCGCGCCGGCCTGCATGTGCCCGCCGCTGACCTGGAAAAGTACCGGGCCGAGGGGCGGACGCCGCATTGGCGTTTCAAGCTGGACCACAAGGATGTGCGCTGGGACGATCTGGTTCGTGGCGACAGCCATGTCAATTGCGCCTCGCTGTCCGACCCGGTGCTGATCCGGGGTGACGGCACCTTCCTTTACACCTTGCCCAGCGTCGTCGACGACATCGAGTTCGGGATCACCCACATCATCCGTGGCGAGGACCATGTCACCAATTCGGCGCCGCAAATCCAGTTGTTCAAGGCCCTGGGCGCCGAGCCGCCGGCCTTTGCCCATCTGCCGCTGCTGACCGACATCTCGGGCGCCGGCCTGTCCAAGCGCCTGGGCTCGCTGTCCTTGGCCGATCTGCGGGACCAGGGGATCGAGCCCATGGCGGTCAACTCGCTGCTGGCCAAGCTGGGAACCAGCGACGCCATCGAACTGCGCGACAGCTTGGAAAAGCTGGTGGACGAATTCGACATCGGCCATTTCAGCCGCGCCACCCCCAAGTTCGACCCGGCCGAGCTGGCCCATCTGAATACCAGGATGTTGCACGCCCTGACGTTTGATCAGGTGGCGCCGCGTCTGGCCGCCTTGGGCCTGGAAGCGGCGGATGCCGCGTTCTGGGACGCGGTGAAGGCCAATTTGAACAGCCTGGCCGACGCCGCCCTTTGGTGGCCGGTGGTGGCCGGTCCCATCACCCCGGTGGTGGAAGACGCGGGCTTCCTGGCCCAGGCGGCGGCGGTGCTGCCGGAAGGTGCTTGGGACGTCGCCACCTGGGGGGCGTGGACCAACGCCGTCAAGCAGGCGACGGGCCGCAAGGGGCGCGAATTGTTCCATCCGCTGCGTCTGGCCCTGACCGGGCGGGAAAACGGCCCGGAACTGAAATTGCTGTTGCCGCTGATCGGCCGCGACAAGGCGCTGGCGCGTCTTGGCGGCCAGGCGGCGTAAGGGGGGGGGAACGGCCGTGGCGCTGACCGTCTACAATACGCTGACCCGCAAGAAGGAAGCGTTCGAGCCCATTGATCCCACCCATGTGCGCATGTATGTGTGCGGTCCCACCGTCTATGACCGCGCCCATATCGGCAACGCCCGTCCGGTCATCGTTTTCGACGTTTTGTTCCGGCTGTTGCAGCGGCTTTATCCGCAGGTCACCTACGCCCGCAACATCACCGACGTGGACGACAAGATCAACCAGCGTTCCAAGGATTCGGGCGAGCCCATCGACGTCATCACGGCGCGGACCACGCAGATGTTCCACGACGACATCGCCGAGT
Source organism: Magnetospirillum sp. (assembly GCA_020217035.1). GTDB lineage: Bacteria > Pseudomonadota > Alphaproteobacteria > Rhodospirillales > Magnetospirillaceae > Magnetospirillum. The sequence continues at coordinate 5,700 of JAIWOG010000045.1, forward strand.
TGAACGCGCTGCCGCCCACCATCGAGCCGCGCGCCACCGCCCACATTCCCCAGATGATCAATATGATCGAGACGCTGATCGCCAAGGGTCACGCCTACGAGGCCCAGGGCCATGTGCTGTTCGAGGTGGGCTCCATGGCCGATTACGGCCAGTTGTCGCGCCGTTCCATGGACGAGATGATCGCCGGCGCCCGCGTCGAGGTGGCGCCCTATAAAAAGAATCCCGGCGATTTCGTGCTGTGGAAGCCGTCCAGTCCCGACCTGCCGGGCTGGGACAGCCCGTGGGGCCGCGGCCGTCCCGGCTGGCACATCGAATGTTCCGCCATGAGCGGCCAATATCTGGGCAAGACCTTCGACATCCATGGCGGCGGCCAGGATCTGGTCTTCCCCCACCACGAGAACGAGATCGCCCAGTCGGTGTGCGCCAACGGCGTGCCCTTCGCCCGATACTGGATGCATAACGGCTATCTGATGGTGGAAGGCGAGAAGATGTCCAAGTCCCTGGGCAACTTCTTCACCGTGCGCGAGCTGCTGGAGCAAGCCCCCGGCGAGGCCATCCGCCTGGCCATGCTGTCCACCCACTACCACCAGCCCTTCGACTGGACCGCCGAGGGGTTGAAGCAGGCCCGCGCCACCTTGGACCGCCTGTATACCGCGCTTCGCAACACCGCCGACGTGGCCGCCGTCGAAACCGAGGTGCCGCTGCCGGTGCAGGCGGCGCTGGAAGACGACCTCAACACGCCCTTGGCCATCGCCCATCTGCACGAATTGGTGGGCAACCTGAACAAGGCGGAAAGCGGCGCCGACAAGGCCGCCGCCAAGGGGGCCTTGATGGCCGCCGGCCAAGCCCTGGGGGTGCTGCTGCAAGACCCGGAAGCGTGGTTCAAGTGGCAAGCCGAGGGCGCCGCCGCCGGACCTGACGAGGCCGACATCGAAGCGCTGATCCAGGCCCGCCTGGAAGCCCGCAAGGCCAAGAATTTCGCCGAGGCCGACCGTATCCGCAAGCACCTGGCCGATGTGGGCGTGGTGCTTGAGGACGGCCCGCAAGGCACCACCTGGAAGCGGGCGTGACGGCGGGCGCGTCCCAAGTCCTGCATTGGCGCGGCTGGCGGGTGTTGTCCGTCGCCCTGGTGGCCCTGATGTTTCTGGGCGCGGCCATCTGGAACGGCTATCCGCTGGTCTATTTCGACAGCGAAGACTATGTCGAGATGGCCTTCACCTGGCAGCCCATCATCTTCCGCATCATGACCTATGGGCTGGTCACCGCCCTGGCCCGCCCCTTCGACACGCTGTGGGTGATCCCGGTGTTCCAGGCGCTGCTGGCCGCCTGGCTGCTGCACGAGGCGGTTTGGGGGTGGATCGCCCGTTGGCGGCCGCAGGTCTATTTCGTCCTGGGGGTAATGCTGGCCCTGGCCACCGGCCTGCCCTGGGTGGTGGCCCAGGTGATGGCCGACGCCTATGCCGGCTTCACCATCCTGGGCATCGCCATCCTGGCCTTCGGCGCGGCGCTGCCGCTGTGGCGCCGGCTGCTGCTGATCCCCGTCGTCGGCCTGTCCATCTGCGTGCACATGACCCATGTGGCGGTGGCCTGCGGCTTGGTTCTGGTGTTGGTGGCCGTCTGGGTGCTGGCGCGGTTTTCCCTGCGCATGCCGCGCCCACGTCTGGCCTTGGTGGTGCCGGCGGTGGCGTTGGGCGTCTTGCTGGTGCCGGCCACCCATTACCTGGCCACCGGCCGGGCGTTCTTCAGCGCGTCCGGTCAGGTGCTGCAACTGGCCTTGTTCGTGCAAGACGGCCTGGCACAGAAATACCTGGACGAGGTCTGTCCGCAAGGCGCCCCCTTGCGCCTTTGCGAATACAAGGACGTTCTGCCCCATACCGCCGACGAGTTCTTGTGGGGGCCGTCGGTGTTCCAGCAATTGGGGGGATGGGAAGGCATGCAGGACGAAGCGGCGACCATCGTCAAGGGCGCCATCGCGACCTTTCCTTGGGACTTGGCCAAGGCCATGGCCGCCAACACCGTCACCCAATTGGAACTGATCGCCACCGGCGAAGACCTGGTGCCCATGAGCTGGCATTTCGTCAAGACCCAGTTGCGGCGCTATCCCGACGACTTCCGCTCGTTCCGCTATGCCATGCAACAACGCCACGGCGGCATCGATTTCGAATTGTTGAATCAGGTTCAGGTGCCCATCGCGCAAGCGGCGCAACTGGCCGCCCTGGTCATGCTGGCGGTGGCGTGGAAACGTCGCGACCGCATCAGCACCGGCCTGTTGATCGTGGTGATCGTCGCCTTCCTGGGCAATGCCTTCGTCTGCGGGGCGCTGTCCAACCCGCACGACCGCTATCAGAACCGCGTCGTCTGGCTGGCCTTGTTCGCGGTGTCCATCACCGCCATCCGTCTGGACCAACGTTTCACCACCAAGCGCCCCTCAGCCGGTGAGCGTCGGCCCGTGCTGGATTACCCCGAGCAACAGAACCAATCCCAGCACCAGGATGGCGCCCGCGCCGGCCAGGCTCAGGACACGGCGCAATAGGCGGCCCAGCCGGCTTTCCTGGTTGATCCGGCGATCCAGCAGACGGTTCAGCCCCAAGGCCGACAAGCCGATCCCCGACACCGTCAGCCCCACTCCCAAGGCCATGGCGAAGGTGGCGGCGACCCCCACCCACATCATGGCATTGGCCAGACAGAACAGCAGCACCAGGATGGCCCCGGAACAGGGGCGAAAGCCGACGGCCGCCGCCATGGCCCATAGTGTGCGCCGTTCCTCGGTTTCGTCAGGGTGATGGTGGTCGCAACAGGCATGGTCGTGGTGGTGGGCATGGTCGTGGCCGCAGGATGCGTGGCCCCTGAACGCTTGGACCAGCATCCACGCCCCCATGGCGGTGATCAGGGCGTAGGAACCGGCTTCCAGCCAGGCGGCCTGCGCCATCACCTGGCGTGGCGCCAGGGAAAACATTCCAGCCAGCAGCAGCACGGCGGCGATGGCCGAGGCGCCTTGCACCATGGCCGACAGGAAGCAGGCCGCCAGGCCGTGGACCACGCGGGCGCGGCGGGTGGCGAACCACGAGCCGATCACCACCTTGCCGTGGCCGGGGCCGATGGCGTGGAACACCCCATACAGGAAGGCGGCGAGGATGATGGCGGCGAACGGTTCCCAGCCGCCGCCGTCGCGGATCAGCACCAGTTGCTCGCGCATGTCGGCTGTCAACGTGCGTTGCAGGGCGAAGCCCCATTCCGCCAAGGATCGCAAGGGCTCGGGCAGGGCGAAGCCGGACGGGGCGGGGGGAGGAACCAGGCTCATGGACTCGCCAAAATGTTATAAGATAACGTTTTGATAGACCCGCCAGCCTTCACTGGCAAATGATTTCCACTTTTTTGGGAAAGGCGACGCCGTTCAACAAGGGGTTGGTCCGGTCCTGGCCGATGATCGCCTTGCAGCCCTCGGACCCTTCGCCCACCAATCGCACCGCCGCGTCGTTGGGGATGTCGATGTCGATGTAGAAGGTTTCCTCGTAGGTGGACAGCGTCAGGCTGTCCCGACGCGGGTCCACCGGCTGGGGAAAGTTCAGGCGAAAGGCGTAAAGCAACGCGTCTTGATGCACCAACAGCTTGAAGTCGGCGGCCCGGGGCCAGTCGACCGGAGCGCTTTTGACGTTGGCGAAGGTGAAATACTGGTACTGGCGGGTGTCCTGGAAGGCTTCCTTTTCCAGGGTATTGACCTCGGCCGGCGACAGTTTGCCGTCCTTGTCGGCATCGAAATCCTGCACCAGCGACGACGAGAAGGCCGGGTCGAACTTCCAGCCCATTTGCAGGGCCGCCACCTTGCCCTTCTCGAACAGCAAGACGATATGCGAATCGATCAGCACATGGGGGTGCGCCAGGGCCGGCAGCGGCATCAGCAAGGCCAGCAGCAGCCAGAGGCCCAGGCGCATCTCAGGCGGCCCCGTTCAGGCGGGCGAAGCCGGCATCCAAATCGGCGATCAGGTCTTCGGAAGCTTCCAGCCCGGCATGGTAACGCAGGCTCAGCGCGTCGTGGTCCCAGGCGCTGGCGGTGCGGATGACGGAATGGCCATAGGTGGGAATGACCAGGCTTTCGAAGCCGCCCCAGGAAAAGCCCAGGCCGAAATGTTTGTAGCCGTCCAGCATGGCTTCGATGGCCGGCTTGCCGAAGCCGGGTTTCAGGATCACCCCGAACAGACCGCAGGCGCCGGTGAAGTCGCGCTTCCACAGATCATGGCCGGGATCGTCGGGCAGCGCCGGATACAGCACGCGTTCCACCTCGGGACGGGCTTGCAGCCAGC
>JAIWOG010000046.1 GCA_020217035.1 Magnetospirillum sp.
GGCACAGTTCCAGGGCCGTTTCGGCGTGGCGCTTCAGCCGCACCCCCAGGGTGCGCAGGCCGCGCAGGCCCAGGTAAAGTTCCTCGGCGCCGGGCGAATGGCCGAAGGTGGCCACCGACGACTTGACCCGCAGCCAATTTGCTTCGTCGGCCAAAGTGATGGCGCCCAGCATGGCGTCGGCATGGCCGACCACGTATTTGGTGCAAGCCTGGATGGACACGTCGACCCCGTGATCGAAGGGCTGGAAATTCAGCACCCCCCAGGTGTTGTCCATCATCACCACCGCGCCGTGGGCGTGGGCGACGGCCGCGATGGCCGGGATGTCCTGAACCTCGAAGGTCAGTGAGCCCGGCGATTCGGTGAACACGACGCGGGTGTTGGGGCGCATCAGCGCCTGGATGCCGGCACCCGCCAACGGGTCGTAATAGGTGGTTTCGATGCCCAAGCCGGCCAGCACGGCGTCGCAGAACTTGCGGGTGGGGAAATAGGTGGTGTCCACCATCAGCAGATGGTCGCCAGCCTTCAGATAGGCCAGAAGCGCCCCGGTGATGGCGGCCAGTCCCGACGAGGTGGCCACCGTGCGGTATCCACCTTCCACCGCCGCCAGGGCTTCTTCGAAGGCGTGGGTGGTCGGCGTGCCGAAACGGCCATAGCGCACGCCGTCGAACGGCTTCTTGCCGCTGGCCTCCATGGCCGCGACCGAAGGATGCAGGATGGTCGAGACGTGGTAGACGGGCGGGTTGACGGCGCCGAAATGCTTTTCGGGATGGCGACCGGCGTGGACGATCAGGCTTTCTTTCTTCATGGCATCCGGGCTGGCGGCGGGGTCTTCCGGACGCCGCGCTTCCACCTGGGACCCATCACAGGGCGGCGATGAAGAGGGCGGCGACCACGAACAGGAAAGTCAGGGCAACGGGGCGCAAGTCCACCTGTTGCTGGGCTTTGGCGATGGCTCTGCTGCGACGCATGGGCAACTCCTACAGTCCGGGGACCTCCCTTGCTTTCAAAGATGGGGAAGAAATTGCGTCCGGTCAATGACAGCCAACGCATATCGTTCGAAATGAGGGGAGGCTAACCCCAAAAGGCCATGGCGGCGGCGCCCATCGCCATGCCCAACAGCAAGGCCGCGACCACCGGGCCCCAACCGAAGCCGGATTTGTCGGGATTCGCCTGTTGTGGCGGCGGGGGGGCGAAGGCGTCGGCTTCGGCGTCGACGTTGGCGGCCGCGACCGCCGTCCAGGCCGGCGATTGGTTGGCCCGGCGTTGCAGGCCGGGCAGACGGGCCCGCCAGTCGCGCAGCGTGTTCTGCGCCACCCCGTGGGCGGCGGGCTCGGCCAGCGTATGGACGTCATGGCGGGCGTGGCGGCGCAGCCTTGTCACCAGTTCCTCGGTGGCCAGCAAATAGCTGCTTCCGGCGCCACCATCAGGGTCCAGCACCGCCACCGGCACCCCCAATTGCGCCGCTTCCGTCACCTTGGGGTCGTTTTCGATGGAGACCGCATAGACCTGATCGCCGAATTCCGCCCGCATGGAACGTTCGACGTCGTCGCCGGTGGGGTCGTCGCCGGTCATGGTCAGCAAGATGCCGGCGACGTTCAAGGACGCGTTGGCGACCTGGCGCAGGCGCTTGATCTCGTGCCAGGTGTTGACCAGCCCTTCGTGGGAATAGGGATCGGGTCTGGCTGTCAACAGCACCGCCGCCGCCGCCGCCAGGGCGTTGCCGGTGATGGTGCCCAAGCTGGGCGGGCAGTCGATGATGACGATGTCGGCGTGGTCGGCGATGCCCTGGTTGGCGAAGGCTTCGCGCAATGCCTGGTGCGACCGTTCATGGGCCGCCAGTTCCAGCTCGGCGGTGCGCAACTGGGTGGTGGCGGGCAACAGTGACAGGCCGGGGAAGGCGGTGGGCAGCAATGCCTGGTTCAGCGGCACCCGGCCGGTGATGACGTCCATGGCGCCGACGGGGGGCAAGGGCAGGATGCCGAACGACCCGGTGGCGTTGCCTTGCGCGTCCAAATCGGCCAGCACCACCCGGTAACCCAGGGCGGCCAGGCAGGCCGCCAGGTTGCCGGCGGTGGTGGTCTTGGCGACGCCACCCTTGTGGTTGAACACGGCGACGATGGGGGGGAAGACCGCCTTTTGCAGCGGCATGGCGTTACCTCTCCTGCACGCCTGGGCGGTTTGGTGGAGTGGACAATGCATGGCCACAACCCGGACGTCAAGAAGCCCGATGGTGCCAGTGTAGGTTGCTTGTCATTGTAATTAAACGGACAGTAAATGGCGTGCGGACTTCATGAAAGTGCCGTGCATAAATTTTAATCGCGAACTGCATAATTTCATAGCAATTGTCCAGTACTTAATAAAATAATTGCAAACAATACCAAGGTATGGCATATCTCTGTATGTACTATTGAATAAGCGCGGGAGAATTTCCATGTTCAAGGGTTTGATTCGTGCCTTGGTCGTAGTATTGGCGGCTGTCGCTTTCTCTCCCGCCTTTGCGCAGGAGCGCGGAACCTCCGATGAGGCGGTGGCCATGGTGAAAAAGGCGGTTGAACTGGTCAAGAGCGCCGGCAAGGACAAGGCTCTGGCGACGTTCAACGACCCCAATGGGGGGTTCCAGGTCAAGGATTTGTACGTTTTCGCCCAGGACTTGGCGAGTGGCGCGACCTTGGCCCACAAGAATCCCGGCCTGATCGGCAAGGACTTGCGCGTCCTGAAGGATGCTGATGGAAAGGCATTTGGCCTTGAGATGACCCAGTTGGCAAACGAAAAAGGAAGCGGGTGGGTCGATTACAAGTGGGTGAACGCCCAGACCAAGAAGATCGAGCCAAAGTCCAGCTATATTGAGCGTGTTGGCGACATCTATGTTGGTGTTGGCATCTACAAGTAATATATCGGGCGGAGAGTGCTTTGTGCTCTCCGCTTTTTATATGATATAGGTGACGCGATGTCTATCAGCCTCAAGAATATGACGTTGGGCCGAAAGGTGCTGATTTCGCCGCTGATGCTGATTTTCAGCATGATGCTGCTCGCCGTGGTTTTCGAAGTCGGGGCCAGTCGTCAACACTGGGCCTTGACCAAGTTCAACGATGAGGCTGTGGACGACTATCGGCGATTGGCCGACATGCGTGCGGATTGTTTGGATATTCAGGCCAAGCTTTACCGTCTTCTCAGTTGGCAGGGAAGCGGCATCGAGGCGGTCAAGGTCACGGCCTTGGCCAAGGAGATCGAAGCCGTCGATGGGGGCTTGCGCAAACGTTTCGACGAATTCAAGGCGGTGGAGCGGCGAACGGAAGTCTCCGCGGCCTTGGGCAAGGCTTTGGCAAGCTACCATGGCGAGGTCGCCGGGGTGTTGGCGCTTTACGAAGCCGACCCCATCACCGCCTTGGTGCTGATGGTCAGCGTCGAGCATTCCTTCGAGGTGCTGAGCAAGCTGCTCAACGAACAACAACGTGCCGCCGACCTCAACATGGGCGAGGTGTTCGCCGACGCTCGTTCCGCCGAGACCTCGAGCGAGGTGCTTTTCTTCGGCATCTTCCTGTTCTTCCTGGTGTCCGGCCTGGTGGTGACGATCGTCGTCGGGCGGCTGGTCTCGCGCCCGGTGGTCGGCATGACCCTGGTGATGGAGCAATTGGCGCAAGGCAACGCCGACATCGCCGTCCCGTCCGTGGATGGTCGTGACGAAATCGCCAACATGGGTAAGGCCGTCATGGTCTTCCGCGACAACTTGCTCCGCAACCGCGAGATGGAAATGCGCGAGCGTCAAGAGCGACAGGCACATGTCGTCCGCCTTGAACGTCGCGAATCGCTGATCAACGCCTTTGACGCCGAGGTCAAGAAGATCGTCGGGACCGTGCAACTGGCGGTCAACGACGTCCATGAAATGTCGGCGGAATTGTGCCGGACCGCTTCGGATACCAGCACCCAAAGCGCGGCGGCGGCTTCTGCGGCCGCCCAGTCGTCAACCAACGTTCAGACAGTGGCCGCGGCGGCCGAGGAATTGGGGTCGTCGGTTCAGGAGATAGCACGCCAAGTGGCCGACGCCTCGGTCATGACCAGTCAGGCGGTCGAGGGCATCAAGAACGCCAACGAGATCATGGGCGGATTGGACAGGGCGGCGGGACGCATTGGCGAAATCGTCAGCCTGATCAATGAAATCGCCAGCCAGACCAACCTGTTGGCCCTGAACGCCACCATCGAGGCGGCGCGGGCGGGGGAAGCCGGCAAGGGCTTCGCCGTGGTCGCGGGCGAGGTCAAGTCCCTTGCCAACCAGACGGCCAAGGCGACGCAGGAGATCGCCAGCCAAGTCAGCGGCGTGCAATCGGTGACCCGCGAAGCGGTGGTCGCGATCCGCAGCGTCGACGAACGTATCGTCAGCATCGACCAGGTGGTTGCCTCGGTGGCGTCGGCGGTGGAAGAGCAATCGGCCGCCACCCAGGAAATCGCGCGCAACGTCCAGCAGGCGTCCGGTGGCAACGACGAAATTTCGTCGAGCATCGTCGAGGTGTCCGAGGCCGCCAAGGTCGCCTTGGGCCTGGCGGACAAGCTGGCGGGGGCGGCCACCGAACTGACGCGGGACGTCGGGGATCTCAGTTCGGAAATTCAAACCTTCTTGCATGACGTCAACGACGAGGCCGTTTAGGTCCGTAACTAAATCAGCCCCTGGCTCTTGAAGCTGACATGGCCCTTGCGGCCGATGACCAGATGGTCGTGGACGGCGATCCCCACCCCTGATAACGCCTTCGTCACTTGGCGGGTCATCTCGATGTCGGCTTTCGACGGCGTCGGGTCGCCGCTGGGGTGGTTGTGCACCATGATGATGGCGCTGGCATTCAGTTCCAGGGCGCGTTTGACCACCTCACGCGGGTAAAGCGGCGTGTGATCGACGGTGCCCTGGCTTTGCAACTCGTCGGCAATCAGCACGTTCTTGCGGTCCAGGAACAGCAGGCGGAACTGCTCGGTGGGCAGGCGGCCCATGGAGATGGTGCAGTAATCCAGCAATTGGTCCCACTTGCTGATCACCGGCTTGTCCAGCACCTGCAACCGCGCCATGCGGGTGGCGGCGTGTTCGACCACCTTCAAATAGGCGGCGGTGGCCGACGACACCCCAGGAAAGCTTTCCAGCACATGGACGGGGGCGGCCAGAACGTCGGCGAAGGTCTTGAATTCGGCGATCAACGCCTTGGCCAAGGGCTTGGTGTCCTTGCGCGGGATGACACTGGCCAACAGCAGTTCCAAAACCTCGTAATCGGGCAGGGCCTGGGGTTCGGCCAGGAAACGCTGGCGCAGCCGCTCGCGATGCCCGGCGTGGTGGGGCGCGGGCTCGGCGGAATCTTCCAATCCGGGAAACAGGTCGGACATGGGGGAACTATAAGATGGGGGCGGCGGCGCGTCCAGACACCTACAGCTTGGCGCGGAACTCTTCCAGCCAAGCCAGACGGGCTTCCAGCTGTTCGATGTCGTGGTCCAGCCAGTCGATCAGGTGACAGCCGTCGCCGTCGCCGGCGAAGGCGCCGCGCAAATCCAGCAGGCGGGCCAGCTCGCTTTCCACCATTTCCAGCAGCAGATCGGCCTGGGCTTGCTGTTCCTTGGGTTCCAGCAAGTCCAGGAACCGCATCTTCAGTGCGATGACCAGCTTGGAGAGGTCGGAACCGGGGCGCAGGCGGGCGGTCAGCAAGGTGTGCAGCTCGCGCTGGCCGGAATCGGTGATGGTCAGTTGGGCATCGTCTTCCATGCCTTCGCCGCCGACGGCTTCCACCAGACCTTCATAGCGCAGCAACTCGATGGACATGCCCATCAGGTCGATCTGCGGGCCGGCGACGCGGCTGATGAAATGGCGGACCGAGCCGGCCAATTCGGAATAGCGGACGCATTGGCGGGCGATGGTGCCCAGCGCGCACAGGCGGACGGCTTCCTTCGGCGTCAATGTGTTGTCGGTGAACATGCCCGCGATCTCCTGCTCGATTGCTCTACTATAGGGCAATGCCGCAGATGCGTCCAGAAATGTTATTGAGTGTCAATCGCATTTCCCCAAGGGCGCCTCAGGGATAGCATTCCTGGAAGCGCACCGGCTGGCCGGCGGGGTCGCCGACCAGTTGGCCGTCGCTCATCACCAAGCGGCCACGGATGATGGTGGCCATGGGCCAGCCCTGCACCTTCTTGCCGTCGAACGGCGTCCAGCCGCAGCGGCTGACGATCCATTGGTTGGTGATGGTGCGTTCCGCTTTCATGTCCACCAGGGTGAAGTCGGCGTCGTAACCCAGCGCGATGCGGCCCTTGCCGGCGATGTTGTAGATGCGTTGCGGTCCTGCCGAGGTCAGGTCGACGAAGCGTTCCAGGGTCAAGCGGCCCTGGTTGACGTGGTCCAGCATGATGGGGACCAGGGTCTGCACCCCGGTCATGCCCGACGGCGATTGCGGATAGGGCTTGTCCTTTTCCTCGCGCGTGTGGGGGGCGTGGTCGGATCCCAGCACGTCGACGACGCCGTTCTGGATGGCCCGCCACAGGGCGCCGCGATGGGAATTTTCGCGGATCGGCGGGTTCATCTGGGCATAGGTGCCCAAGGTTTCATAGCAATCGGGGGCGAACAGCGTCAGGTGCTGGGGCGTGGTCTCCACCGTCACCAGATCCTTGTGGCCGGCCAGGAAGTCCATTTCCTCGGCGGTGGTGACGTGCAGGACATGGACGCGGCGCTTGGCGGCCTCGGCCAACTTGACCAGGCGCTTGGTGGCCAACAGCGCGGTTTCGGCGTCGCGCCAGATATGGTGGGCGCGGGGGTGGCCGGCGCTGTCGGCGATGGATTTGCGGGCGATCAGTCGGGCCTCGTCCTCGCAATGCACGGCGATGCGGCGGTACCCTTGGGCGATGACCTTGGCCAGGGTCTCGTCGTCTGCCACCAGCAGGTTTCCGGTGGACGACCCCATGAAGATCTTGATGCCGGCGCAGCCGGGGATGCGTTCCCATTCCGCCAGATGGGCGATGTTGTCCGACGCCGCGCCCAGGAAGAAGGCGTGGTCGGTCCAGCTTCGTCCTTGGGCGCGGGCCAACTTGTCCTTCAGTTCCACGTCGGTGGTGGTGCCGGGCTTGGTGTTGGGCATCTCGAAGAACGCCACCACGCCGCCCATGGCCGCCGCCGCCGATCCAGTGGACAGGTCTTCCTTGTGCTCCAGACCCGGTTCGCGGAAATGCACCTGGGTGTCGATGACGCCGGGCAGAACGTGCAGGCCATGGCAATCGATCTTGTCGGCCATGGAAGTCCCACGCAAATCGCCGATGGCGGCGATACGTCCGTCGCGGATGCCGACATCGGTGGTGGCGGTGCCGTTCGGGGTCACCACGGTGCCGTTGGACAGGACCAGATCGAAGCTTTGCGACATGACTACCTCGCGGACAGGGTGCTGTGGACGTCGGCATCGGGCGCCGCGCCCAGGATATGGATTTGGTGCCACAGGGCATAGAAAAGCAAGGACCAGCGAGCGAAGCCGGTCTTCTTGTCGTGGTTGGCGAACAGGCGCTCCACCTGGCCGGGCAGGGCGATCTCGGCGATGCCGGGTTGGGCGGCGACCAATTGCCCCAGATCGGGCCGGGCTGAAATCCATTCCGCCACCGGCACGGTGAAACCGCGCTTCTTGGCGAAGGGCTTGGCCTGGGGCATGACGCGGTCCAGCCACAGGCGCAAGATATGCTTGCCCAGGCCGTTGCGGAGCTTCCAGCGGTCGGCCAGGGTGAAGGCGAATTCCGCCACAATCGGGTCCAGGAAGGGCACCCGGCCTTCGATGGCGTTGGCCATCAGGCAACGGTCGGCCTTGATCAGCAAATCATTGGGCAGCCAGTCGGCGCAATCGATGGCTTGCGCCGCCTGCAGCCGCGAACGTCCGGCGACGGCGCATTCGCGGGCTTCGGCCTGGGCGAAGCGGTCGCGCCAGCCGGTCATGGGACGCAGCACCCCCAAGGCGTCGAAGGTTCCCTTGCGGCGCATGCGCTTGGACAACGGCCAGGGAGCCGCCGCCTTGCGGTAACGGCCATAGCCGCCGAACAATTCGTCGCCGCCTTCGCCGGACAGGATGACCTTGACGTCTTGCCGCGCCCGCATGCCCAACTTGAAGGTGGGCAGGCAGGCGTAATCGGCGGCCGGGTCGTCCATGATGGCGGCGACTTGCGGCAGCAGGGACCAGAAATCGGCCTCGGCGAATTCCACTTCCACATGGTCGGCGCCGACGCTTTTCGCCAAGGCGCGGGCGTGGTCGCGTTCGTCATGGGCCGCCGTGCCGGGGAAGCCGGCGGTGAAGGCCAGCACCGGGCGTGGGTTCAGCCGCGCCATCAGGGCCAGCAGCACCGACGAATCGATGCCGCCCGACAGGAACATGCCATAAGGCACGTCCGAGCGTTGGTGCAAGTCGACGGCTTCGGTCAGCACCTGATCCAATTGCATCAAAAGCGCGTCGGCGCTGCCGCTGCGCTTGCCGGCCCGGGGCAGGGCGGGCAGCCGGCGGATCGCGCGGATCTTGCCGTTATCCACCACCAAGGTGGCGCCGGGGGCGACGCGGACGATGCCGGGGAAGATGGTGGCCTCGCCGCAGGTGAACTGCAATTGCAGCAATTCCGCCCGCGCCTGGGAATCCACCCTGGCCGGTGCCAGTCCGGCCTTGACCAGGGCCTGGGCTTCGGACGCGAAGGCGACTCCGAACGGCCCCTGGGTCAGGTAAAGCGGCTTGATGCCGAAGGGATCGCGGGCCAGCACCACCACGTCGCGCACGGGGTCGTGGATGGCCAAGGCGTACATGCCGCGCAGATGCTCGGCGAAGGCGTCGCCTTCACGGGCGTAAAGGTGCAGGGGCGGCTCGCTGTCCGATTGGGTGGCGAAGTCCACCCCGGACAGCAGGTCGTGCAATTCGCGGTAATTGTAGATTTCGCCGTTGGCGACGATGGCGCGGCCGGCAGCGTCGAAAATGGGCTGGCGGCCGCCTTCCAGGTCGATGATGGACAGGCGGTTTTGCAGCAGGGCCACGTTGCCGGAAACGTGGCGGCCGCGACCGTCGGGGCCGCGATGGGCCAGGGAATTGGCCAGACAGTCCAGGATTCCAGCATCCGGTATCTGGCCCTTGGGGGCGATCAGGCCGGCGATGCCGCACATCAGCGGCCTGCCTTGTCGAAGAAATCCTGATAGGCGCGGATCACCGCCGCTTCGGTGAACTGGGCTTGATAGGCGGCGCGGCCGGCGGCGGCCAAGCGGGCGGCCAGATCCTTGTCGCCCAGGACCCGGTTGATGGCCTCGGCCATGGACTTGGCGTCGTCCACCGGGCATAGCAGGCCGCTGGCCCCGTCCTCGATCAACTGCGCCGGGCCTTGCGAGGCGGCGGCGATGACCGGCTTTTCCTGAGCCCAGGCTTCGATCACCACGTTGCCCAGGGGCTCGTGCCGCGACGGGCAGACGAACAGGTCGCAGGCGGCGAACAGCGCCGCCACGTCTTCCCGCCAACCCAAAAAGCGGATGCGCGAGATGACCCCCAGCTTGGCGGCTTGTGCTTCCAACTGGCCCAGCAGCGGCCCTTCGCCGGCGATCCACAAATAGGAATCGGGCACGTGGTGCAGGGCGGCGACCAGGGTGTCGAAAGCCTTGTTGGGGTGCAGCCGGCCCAGGGCCAGGATCACCGGCACCCCTTCCGGGGTGGAGAAGGTCTGGCGAGCCACCGGCTTGGCCCGCGCCTCGGCGACGAAATTGGGCACGTAATGGGCACGCTCGTCCGGCCAGCCCTGGGTGACCAGCCATTGCCGGATGTCCGGGGTGTTGCCGATCAGATGGTGGCACCGACGGTAATATTTCAGGTCGTAATAGCCCCCCAGCCGGCCCACATGGACGAAGTCGCCGCGCGGGCAGAACTTGGTGGCGCGGTTCATCCAGGTCAGCACATGGCTGGGCTTGAAGCGGGCGATGGCGCGGCGGAAGCCAAGGCGGGTGACGATGTCGAGTGCGCCGCCGAACGGCAACTCGGTGACCCGC
>JAIWOG010000047.1 GCA_020217035.1 Magnetospirillum sp.
ACCCCGGCCTGGCGCAAATGGGCGGCGCGGCGGGGATTGGCGCGGATCACCACATGCTGGTCGATTCCGGCCTGTTGAAGGGCGATGGCCAGGCGCTCGAAGAACGCTTCGGCGCCGCCATGGTCGGCCCCGGCCATGGCCTGCAACAGCCGGGTCATGCCAGCAACCCTTCCAACTTCTCGGCGGCGGCGTCCCAGGTGCGGCCCTGGTACAAAGCGCGGGCCTCGGCCCCCAGGTTGGCGCGGGTCTCGGTGTTGTTCAGCAACAGCGCGGTCAAATTGGCGAAGGCGTCGTCGTCGGGGGCGACATAGGCCGACGACCCATTGGCCACCCGTTCGGGAGCCGCCCCCAAGGGTCGCAGCACCGCCGGCGTGCCGCATGCCTGGCTTTCCATCAGGGTGAAGGCGGTGCCGTCGTCGGGATGTCCGGGATAAAGATGCACCGCCGCCTGCCGGTAGGATGCCGCCATCAGCGCGTCGCCCTGCGGGCGCAGCACCCGCACGCCGTCGCCCTGGGCGGCCAGGATGTGGGTGGCCAGGTCTTCCAGACCGGGCTCGATCCCGCCGCCTTCCGTCATCTTGGCCAACGACATGGAATGGATGTGCAATTCTGCGGTGGGGGCCAGAGGGCGTATTTTCTTCACCCACAAATCCACCAGCCAGTAAAGCCCGTGAGACGGATGGGTGGTGACGATGGCGGTGGGGACGTCTTCTGGCGGCGCCTCGTCGAAGCTGGACAGGAAGTCGGATTTCAACGCTGTCGGCAGCAACGCCACCTTCAATCCGTCGGCCCGCCAATCCTCGGCCTGGGCCTGGCTGCACAGCAAGATGGTGGGCTTCATGTCGGCCAGGACGGCGCGGGTGGATTTCTTCGCCAGCATGCGCCCCGGCCCGGTGTGCCACAGCACCCGGCGCTTGGCCTGGCGCACGAAGCCCAGCAATTCGGGCTTCCTCAGCGCGATCAGCATGTCGGTCAACAGCGGCTTCTTGGCCTCGAAGGTTTCCCATTGGGCGCCTTCGATGAACATGGACCAGCGGCAGCGGTTGAACACCGAAACCGTATGGCCGCGTCGCGCCAGGGCGCCGGCCAGGGCGGCGAATCCCTTTTCCGCCCCGCCCAAGGGGCGGGAGGAAGCGGTGTATCCGTCGAAGGGGATGGAATCGTCAACCAGGGTGATATGCATGGTCCCCCCTATATACGGCCAGTGACGGGGGTTGCCAAGCGGCCCCGATTGTCCCACCTTTTTCCCATCCGCCGCCCAACCCCCGACGCAAGGCAGGACCCGATGCCCGCTTACCAGTTTACCCGTTTGCCCCGTTCCGTGCTGCGTGTGGCCGGCGACGACCGCAAGACCTTCTTGCAGGGTCTGGTTTCCAACGACGTCACCAAGGTTTGCGCCGATCGCGCCCTGTGGGCCGGCTTCCTGACCGCCCAGGGCAAGTTCCTGTGGGACCTGTTCCTGGTGGAACAAGGCGACACCATTTTGATCGACGTTGATCAAGCCAGCGCTGAAACTTTCAAGAAAAAGCTGTCCCTCTACAAATTGCGGTCCAAGGTCAGCATCGAGATGACAGACATGGCGGTGTTCGCCGTCTGGGGCGGCGACGGCGCCTTGCCCGAAGGGGTGGTGGCCGATGGCCGTCTGGCGGAGATGGGCGGACGGCTTTATGGTGCCCAAGCCCCCGCCGGCCTTGCGGAAACGACGCTGGCGGCGTGGGATTCCTGGCGCTTCGCCCTGGGGGTGCCCGACGGCGCCCGCGACCTGGTGGCCGAAAAGTCGCTCTTGCTGGAAAACGGCTTCGAGGAACTGGCCGGGGTCGATTTCAACAAGGGCTGCTACATGGGCCAGGAACTGACGGCGCGGACCAAGTATCGCGGCCTGGTGAGGAAACGTCTGTTGCCGGTGACCTTCGACGGCGACGCCCCGGAACCGGGCACCCCTCTGATGGCTGGCGACGCCGAGGCCGGCGAAATGCGTTCCGGCACCCATGGGGCCGGGTTGGCCATGGTGCGCCTGGAACATCTGCGGGCAGCAGCGCCTTTGACCTGCGGCGGCAAGGCGGTGACGGTCACCGTGCCGGCCTGGGCCGTGCTGCCGGAAGCGGATTAATCCACGTCGATTTCGGCATCGGCGGACAGCACCTGTCCGCTGCTGTCGGAATAGAAGCAATAGCCGTTGCGGCCCGAATGCTTGACCCGGTACATGGCCAGGTCGGCGGCCTTGCACACTTCCTCGATCGAGGTGCCGTCCTGCGGGAACAGGGCGACGCCGATCGAGGCGCCAACTTGGCAGGCGTGGCCCTGGAAGTCCACCGGGCGGCTCAAGGCGTCGATGATCTTCTTGGCCACCAGGGCGGCTTCGGCGGAACGGCTGATTTCCTCGATCACCACCACGAACTCGTCGCCACCGACGCGGGACACCGTGTCGGAAGACCGCACGCAGCCGGCCAGCCGGTCGGCGACTTCCCGCAGCACCCAGTCGCCGGCTTCGTGGCCCAGGCTGTCATTGATGGGCTTGAACTTGTCCAAGTCAACATACAGCACCGCCATGTGGCCGCCATGGCGTTTGACGCGGGCCAGGGCGTGGTTCATGCGGTCGTTCAGCAGGTTGCGGTTGGGCAGGCCGGTCAGGGTGTCGTGATGGGCCAGACGGCGGATGCGGTCCTCGGCTTCCTTGCGTTCCGAGATGTCGCGCAGGATGGCGGTGAACAGGCGGTGGCGGCCGTGGCGCAACTCGCTGACCGAGATTTCCATGGGGAACGACGACCCGTCCCGGCGCAGCCCCAGACCTTCCACTTGACGCCCCATCAGGGTGGGGAACAGCCCCGACATGTAGGCGTTGAAGAAGTGGTCATGACGTTCGCGGGCGCTTTCGGGCAGCAAGTCCACCATGTCGCGGCCCACCAGCTTGCCACGGGCGAAGCCGAACATGCGTTCGGCCGCCGGGTTGGCCGATTCGATGCGGCCCGAATCGTTGATGGTGACGATGCCTTCCGCCACCGAGGCCAGCACGCCTTGCAGGCGTTCTTCCCGCTCGCGCAGGGCCTCGGCCGATTTGACGAATTTCGAGATGTCGCGGGCTTCCACCAGGAAGATGTCCGACGAAGATGGCGGCTGGCGCACCCGCAACTCGGCCTCGAACACCTGGCCATCGGCGCGGGCCAGCTTCAGGGGCAGGAACTCTTCCTCGGACAGCAATTCCCAACCGGCTTCCATCAGGAAGCGGTAATCCTCGACCACGAAGGATTCGAAGGGCTCGTCCTGGGCGTCCTCGGCCGCCGACAGGCCCAGCATGCGGACGCCGGCATTGTTCAGGAACACCACCTTGCCGTCGCGCAAAAGGCAGACAAGCGAGGACACGAGCTCAAGCAGCTCGCGGTCAAGCACGACGGACGCGGACAATCCCGCCATGGCAGCCGTCAACTTTCTCTCCCCATTTGCGTGGAAGGATGGTCAACGCATTGCCGAGCCGTGTCAACACTTCAACGATATATGCACAGAAGACGTCAGCCGGCTTTCAATCGCGCGTTTAGTTCCGCCAGACGCTGAAACGGCGAAACACCAAGGGAAAGGCCAAGGTCGCCGGCGCGGGCGACGCCTTCGCGGCCCCAGCGTTCGCGCACAGCTTCCACCAGCCATTGTTGGGACTGGGTGAGGCGTTCGCGCTCCAGGCGGCCGTCCTGATCCAGGAAGGTGCGGTGGGAATCGATGGCGTCGATCAGCCCGTCCACCCCTTCGCGTCGTTGCGACGACACCATCAGCACCGGCACCTGCCAGCCGTCGCCGTCCTCGGCGCCGCCCAAGGACAGGGCGCCCAGCACGTCGGATCGCGCCCGCCGCGCCGCCTGTTCCATGTCGGCCTTGGTCACCACCACCACATGGGGGATTTCGGCAATGCCGGCTTTCATGAATTGCAGCGAATCCCCCGATCCCGGCTGCACGCAGAACAGCACGGTGTCGGCGACGCCGACCACGTCGGTCTCGCTTTGGCCGACGCCGACGGTCTCGATCAGCACCACGTCGTAAAGGGCGCGCATCAGCACCATGGACGACACGGTCAGCGCCGCCAACCCGCCCAGGCGGTCGCGCGCCGCCATGGAGCGGACGAAGATGTCCTGGTCGTCGGGATCGGTGGTCAGACGGGTGCGGTCGCCCAACAGCGCCCCGCCAGACCGGCGCGACGACGGGTCGATGGCGATGCAGGCGACGCGACGCCCCCTGGCCCGCCAGCCGGCGATCAGGGCGTTCATCAGCGTCGACTTGCCGACGCCGGGCGGGCCGGTCATCCCCACCACATGGGCTTGCGGCTCGGCATGGGCCTGGTTCAAGAGCGCGATGGTGTCGGCGGAATCGGGGGCACGTTCCAGCTGGGCCAGGGCGCGGGCCAGGGCGGCCTTGCCGCCGGCGCGAAGTTGGGAAAGGGTCATGGACGAAGAGCCCCGTTGCAAGGACATGGCAGGGCGGCATTGTTTCCGTCCTCGGCCAACTGGTCAAGCCATCGGGGCTTTGCTATGGTCCGCCCATGACTCGTGATCGCCTTCTTCCCCTGTTCGTCCTCTTGGCCTGCGTCGCCGCCCTGGCCTCGGCCTACGTGGCAGAATACGGCTTCGGCCTGCGTCCGTGCATCCTGTGCCTGACCCAGCGCGTGCCCTTCGCCGTCGCCGGCGGTCTGGCCTTGCTGGCCCTGCTGCGGCCGCTGTCGTGGCAGCGCCTGCTGATGGCCATGGCCGGCTTGGCCTTCCTGGTCAACGCGGGAATCGCCGTCTATCATGTGGGCGTCGAGCAGAAATGGTGGATGTCGTCGTGTTCGGGCAGCACCGGCCCCCAGCCGGCGCTCGGCGACTTGAAGTCGCTGATGAGCCAGCCCGCCGACGAACCCCGATGTGACGAACCAGCCTGGCAATGGCACGGAATCACCATGGCGGGCCTGAACATCCTCTATTCCGGCGGCCTGGCCCTGGTGGTCGCCGCCGCCTTGGTGCGAAGGAAACGGACATGACCGCCAAGACCGCCGAAAACCGCATTCCCGGCGACCTGACCCGCGAGCAATTGCTGGCCCGCATCCTGCGCGTCGACCAGGCCGGCGAGTTGGGAGCGGTGCGCATCTATCAAGGGCAGCGGGCGATCCTGGGCAAGGGGCGTCATGGGCCGATCCTGGAAAAGATGGCAGGGCAGGAACAGCATCACCTGGACACCTTCACCCGGTTGATCGGTGAACGCGGCACCCGTCCCACCATCTTGGCGCCGATCTGGCATGTGGCCGGCTTCGCCTTGGGGGCGGGCACCGCGCTGTTGGGCGAACGCGCCGCCATGGCCTGCACGGTGGCGGTGGAAGAAGCCATCGACGAACATTACGCCGCCCAATATGCCGCCCTGGGCGACGACGAGGCGGAGCTGAAGGCCACCATCGAGGAATTCCGCCAAGAAGAGCTGGAGCACCGCGACATCGGCTTGGCCAACGAAGCGGAGAAGGCCCCGGCCTATCCGCTGCTGTCCACCGCCATCAAAGGCGGCTGCAAGCTGGCCATCTGGCTGTCCGAGCGTTTTTGACGGGGGCGCTTGCCGCGCCTCCCTGCTTGCCGCCCGTTAAAAGAAAACCCCGCCGGATCGCTCCGGCGGGGTTTCGTCCTTCAGGAAGGAAGCGGGGCTTAGACGCCCATCTTCTTCTTCAGGTTCTCGTCCAGCTTGTCCAGGAACTGGGTGGTGGTCAGCCACGGCTGGTCCGGGCCGATCAGGATGGCCAGATCCTTGGTCATGAAGCCGGCTTCCACGGTTTCGACGCACACTTCTTCCAGGGCGGTGGCGAACTTGGCCACTTCCGGGGTGTTGTCGAACTGGGCGCGGTAAAGCAGGCCACGGGTCCAAGCGAAGATCGACGCGATCGGGTTGGTCGAGGTCTCCTTGCCCTTCTGGTGCTCGCGATAGTGACGGGTCACGGTGCCGTGGGCGGCTTCGGCCTCGACGGTCTTGCCATCGGGGGACAGCAGCACCGAGGTCATCAGGCCCAAGCTGCCAAAGCCCTGGGCGACGGTGTCGGACTGGACGTCGCCGTCATAGTTCTTACAGGCCCAGACGAAGGCGCCCGACCACTTGAGCGCGGAAGCCACCATGTCGTCGATCAGGCGGTGTTCGTAGACGGTGCCGATCTTGTCCATCTCGGCCTTGAATTCCTTTTCGTACACTTCCTGGAAGATGTCCTTGAAGCGGCCGTCATAAGCCTTGAGAATGGTGTTCTTGGTCGACAGGTAGACCGGCCACTTCTTCGACAGGCCATAGTTCATGCAGGCCCGGGCGAAACCACGGATGGATTCGTCCAGGTTGTACATGCCCATGGCGACGCCCGAACCGGGGAAGCTGAACACTTCGTGCTCGATCACCTGGCCGTCCTCGCCGACGAACTTCATGGTCAGGGTGCCGGGACCGGGCACCTTGAAGTCGGTGGCGCGGTACTGGTCGCCGAAGGCATGACGGCCGATGCAGATGGGCTGGGTCCAGCCCGGCACCAGGCGCGGCACGTTCTTGCAGATGATCGGCTCGCGGAACACGGTGCCGTCAAGGATGTTGCGGATGGTGCCGTTGGGCGACTTCCACATCTTCTTGAGGTTGAATTCCTTCACCCGCGCTTCGTCGGGGGTGATGGTGGCGCACTTGACGCCGACGCCGTACTGCTTGATGGCGTTGGCGGCGTCGATGGTGACCTGGTCGTTGGTTTCGTCGCGGTATTCGACACCCAGATCGTAGTACTTCAGGTCCACGTCCAGGTACGGCAGGATCAGCTTGTCCTTAATGAACTTCCAGATGATGCGGGTCATCTCGTCGCCGTCGAGCTCGACGATGGGATTGGCGACCTTGATCTTATTCATCGACGTGTTCCCCGTGTTGACGGTATTGGCAAAATTTCCGCTGGGGTGGGACGCACGTCTGACGCACTGGCCCTGACACCCCGGACAGCGGGGGCACGATAACACCCCATGCGGCGAACGCAAGCGCCAAAAGCTACACCTTGGGATGGGAAACGGGCAGGGTGCGGTATTTCGGTATGGATTTTCCGGGGTTCGCATTTTCGGAAGTTGTGACATTGTCACTGGCAGGGGACGAGCCTTCCATTATATGGGCAGGGTCGAGGACCACTCGGGACAAGGAGTTCATCATGCGTTTCATTTCGAAGGCGGCCGTCGCCGCTGTTTTCGCCGTCACCATCGCTGGGATCGCCAGCCAGGCCGTCGCCCAGCAGAAGCCGGACGAGGCGCTGAAGATGCGCCAGGGTCTGTTCCAGGCGGTGAAGATGAATTTCGGCCCCATCGGCGCCTTCGCCCAGGGCAAGGGCGCCCTGCCGGCCGACGCCGCCGCCAAGGCCGAGAACGTCGCCGCCCTGGCCCGCATGCTGCCCATGGCCTTCGCCAAGGGCACCGAGGCGTTGCCCGGTTCCAACACCAAGCCGGAAGCCTTCGCCTCGGCCGATTTCGCCAAGGGCTTCGGCATGATGGAAGAAGCCGCCACCAAGCTGGCCGCCGCCGCCAAGGCCGGTGACGAGGCGGGCATCAAGGCCGCCGTCGGCGACGTCGGCAAGACCTGCAAGGGCTGCCACGACAATTTCCGCAAGGAATAAGGGCCGTCAGGCCGTGAAAAACCCCGCCGGCGCGAACCGGCGGGGTTTTTTATTCAAAACGCCGGCGCCGGGAACGCCGCCAGCAGGCCCCAGACCGCGCCCCCGCAGGCCAGAAGGATGGCCAGGGCCAAGAGCGGGTGCTTGAAGCGGATGCCCTCGACCCCTTCGGGGACGCGCTTTTCGCCGGTGATCATGGCTTCCACCATGTCGTCCTTCTTGACCACCCGATAGAAAATCACTGCCGCCAGATGCAGGGCGACGAAGGCCAGCAGCAGGTTGAAGCCGACGCGGTGGATGGCCGACAGCAGCGCCACCGTCTTGCCCGACACCAGATGGGCCAGCGGCCCCTCGCTCAGGATGTCGTCGCTGGTGAACAGGCCGGTCACCCCTTGCAGCAGCACCAGGCCCAGCAGCGCCAGCACGCTGAAGGCGCCCAAGGGGTTGTGGCCGACCGAGCGCACGGCGCCGGCCTTGGCGGCGGCGATGTAGGCCAAGATCGCCTTGGGGCCGCGGACGAAATGGGAAAAGCGGGCGGTTTCGCTGCCGACGAAACCCCAGATGATCCTGAACAGGATCAGCGCCACCACCGCCGGGCCGACCAGCATGTGGACGTCAAGCCGGCCCAACTGGCCGCTTATCCCCAAGACGATGATCAGCGCCACCAGCAGCCAGTGGAACAGGCGGGTCGGCAGGTCCCAGACCTTGACGCGATGGGGGGGCGGGTTCTGTCGCATGGTGCTTTCCTCCGATGTTGCGGCGATTTTCCCGCGCCAATTGCGCACGGTCAATGGCCGCAGACGCATTCGTTCCATGCTGCGCTTGCTCCCAGGGCCGCAAGACGTTAGGCTTCGGGCAGTTTTCAGCCAGACTGGCGGACCTTCCCTTGAATCGACCCGTACTCATTTCCCTGATCGGTCTCGCCGCCGCGGTGCTGGCCATCATTCTTGCCCTGACCTTGGGCAGGGAAGATGAAACCAAGGCGGTGGTTTCCGTTCCTCCGGCCGCAAGCGTGACGGAGACGACCGCCAGCCCCGGACTGGGCGAGCCCAGCTTCGACGTGGTGCGCATCGGCGAACGGGGCGACGCCGTGCTGGCCGGGCGCGCCATGCCCAAGGCCGAGGTGGTCATCCTGGACGGTGGCAAGGAAATCGGCCGTACCATCGCCGACGGTCGCGGCGAATGGGTGTTCGTGCCCAGTACCCCCATGCCGCCCGGTGCCCGCACGCTGACGCTTCGCGCCCACAATCCCGACGGCTCGGTGGTTGAATCGGGGGCGCCGGTGGTTTTGGTGGTCCCCGAACATCCCAACCAGCAGATCCTGGCCTTCAAGCCGCTGCCCGGCGGCGGCGCCAAGCTGCTGATCGGTCCGCCTTTGGGCGAGGGCGGCATCTCGGTGGACATCGTCGAGGTGGACGACAAGGGCAGGCTGTTCGTCGGCGGCCGTGGCCCGCAGGGCGGCAAGGTGCACGTCTATCTGGACAATTCCTTCGTCGGCGCCGCCACCGTGGACGCCGAAGGCAATTGGAAGGTGACCACCAAGATGCCGGCGGCCAAGTCGCTGACCGTGCGCGCCGACCTGGTGGATGCCAAGGGCAAGGTACTGGCCCGTGTCGAGATGCCGGTGGCGGCGCAGGGAAGCTTGCGTGCCGACACCGAGACGGCGGTGGTGGTGTCGGCCGGCAACTCGCTGTGGCGGATCGCCCGGCGCATCTATGGCTCGGGCGAGGCTTACACGGTCATCTTCCAGGCCAACAAGGACCACATCCGCGATCCCGACCTGATCTATCCCGGTCAGGTGTTCCAGATCCCCAAGCGCTAAGGAACCCTTAGCGCTTGGTCGGCTTGGGCAGGGCCTTGCGCCGCCATTCGGGGCGCAGGGCCGGCTCGCCGCGCTTGGCCGGGGCCATCATGGGCGGACGGACATAGGTGGCGATCAGGTCCAGGTAGGGGGTGCAGGGAATCAATGCGGCGGCGACAGTGGCGATCAGCTTGGTGGCGGTCACCGGCCGGTCGATGGTCAGCTCGGTGCCCAGGGCGATGCGCCCTTGGGTCACCTTGAACTGAGCCCTCACCACGGAATTGGCGGCGCGGATGATTTGTGCCAACCCGGCCCGGGCCACCGGCGATTCCGCCGAGAACGGCATCGGCCCCACGTCGCCGACGATGCGCATGCTGCCGTGTTCGTACCCTTCCTCGTAGCGGATGGCGAAGCGGACATGATGGAAGGTGAAGTCGAACTTGAACACGCCGCCAGGATCGACCGGCAGGGCTTCCAGGGATTCGATGTCCAGCGGCAGGCAGAAACCGCCGACGATCACGTGTTTTGGGGGCGAGTTCGGTTGCGGCATGGGGTCTGGCGTTGTTTCACGGGTTCCGTCGAACCTAGCACGT
>JAIWOG010000333.1 GCA_020217035.1 Magnetospirillum sp.
CCCGGCCCACATTGCCATCACCGCCCATTTCGGGCATCACAGGGACACGGGACTCAACCTCTGAACGGGATCAATCAGGGGAACAGGTCAATGACAAAGAGTATTTGGCGCAGCATTTTGCCCGCGCCTGCACTTTCCCCCGCTCAGGGCCGGGAACGAAGCCAACCGTCAGGGCGTGACAGGCCATCGGTCCACACTGACCTATGCTCTCAGAATGCTGGGGTTGTCTCTGATTATCACGGAGACAAGTTCGTCAAAATCACCAAGCTTAACCTTGTCGATAAGCCTTATATAAAAAGACAAGTGGTTCATCTTTTCAAATTCGACGCCGATGCAATCGCCGATATACTTCTTCACGCACATGAGGAGGTGCTTGCCATTCATATGGTCACGTATATTCTGCGTCAGAAGAATGGAACCGCATTTCTTTGGTGAGAATGCGTCTGTAAACTCGATATCAAACGCCGTTTCATCCAAAAGCCACTCAGTCTTTCCGAGGCAGTTGTTCCTGATGCTTTCCCTGTATTTGGAAATCCAGTCATCGTCTGGATAGCAATAACCTGAATCTCCAAGCAAATCGCTCAGAGGCATCTTTGTGGTTTGCAAGTTTTGAATTCTGTGCTTTCTGACTATAATGAAAAGCCGTGTTACGACCTCATATTTTTCATGGAGCTTGCTTAAAAAGTTATTGCAATCTGCGAGCCTTCTAGCCGCTAGATCAAGGGTGAGGGTAGTTGGGTTTTCCTCGACGCCGATTGATGCAATAGCATCGACATCGATTAGGTAGCTCTCGATGCACGATTTTTTTGTATAATAAAAGTTTTTAATGTTCTCCATAACGCCTAATATGTCATCAAAATCCTTGTCAACAATAAAGATTGCCGTTGGATCGCCTTGCGACGGCGCTCTGTCTTTTGCCTTTGCGAGTAGTTGCGATTTTCCATTCAGACAAACAATTGCGAATTTACGTAGCGATGGGATGAGTCTGCGCATAAGGCGCTCATAGACCGCCTCGTGGTTATTATCCTCGAAATAAAATATTACAGACGCATCAAAGAACAGGTCTTTGTGAAACTTCGCCTGATCAGAGTATTCTGGGATGCCGCTGTAGTTCATTTCCATTATTCTCTACTTAAATACCGCTCGATTTAAGGTATTTAGGGTTCAGAACAATGCATTTTTCTCTTGCGCGGCCGGCAATTTCAGGGGCATGAGTCGCCAAGACGATCTGACAGTTTTTGGGGCGCAGCCGCGTTATTGCCTCGACAATCTGCGCCTGCCACTTGAGGTGGAGGGACAATTCCGGCTCATCAAAGAAGAACATTGAGTTCTCTCCTGCCCGGAAGGCAAGATAGGTCAGAGCAATTATTATTTGGCGCTCGCCGGAAGAAAGTTCTCTAATTGAACGCACATCAGACGGGTTGATATCGCGGCTGTTATCTCCGACCGCAGTATCTTTTCCCGGCACAATAAAAGATAGATTCATCGTGTCTTGAGCAAAGACGAGTTCTTTCCCTGAGTCGCACAAAAATGTCGATGCTACATCCATGTAGTTTTTTATAGAGCTATATGCGGCTGACGTTTCGTTCTGTTCTCGCTCAAATATCTTAAGCAATTCAGTGATCTGCGCATTCCTTAGCGCGATCATAACCTCGATGCTCTCTTCCTCAAGCGTTCTACGCCCAATGCGAGGTTTTGCACCGGGCTTCTTTGAGTTGTTAAGCGATTGCTCAAATTGCTTAAAAAACACGTCGATCGCATCGGCGCATTCCGGCACACTTGCTATAAGATGGGAGTCCTTAACGCGTGTCTTAAGCTCTGCGATTGTTTGCCTGAGTTGGCCTTCTGTTGCCTTTACATTTGGCAATGTTGCCGGAAGAAAATGAAGCTTAATAAGGTCTGAAAACGCCTTCTTTTGTATCTTGTTTGAGCTTCTTCTAAAGGCAATATAATTAGACTTCATCACGTCAATAACGTGGTCTATCGGGTCCTTTGTTGTAGAAATTCCTGGCGCGAAATGAGGTGGGCGGAATTCAGTGTGCTCAAATGTCTCATTTCCAGATGAATCAACGGCGGTAATCGTCCTATCAAGTCGAACAAAGGTTACGCGAGCATTCCTCTTTAAAAGAGGACTTTTTTTTCTCCAGTCTGGGGACGCTTTCGTTAATGGACTGTGAACAATTCGTCCATCAACGAAGCGGACTTCCTGCTCTTCTCCGCTTGTGCTTAGCGTTCCAGCCTTTTCATCGTTTATATGAATTGAGATGTCGCAATCTTCTTTTCTTTTCCGCGCATGAATTAATATTTTGCCAATTACATCATCGGTCGCATGTAGTGATGCTTCGGAAAAAATAATTTTCTGAACCGCACTCATGTCAAGCCGAACAAGCTTTGACATAAATTCTAAGACACTGGTCTTACCGGACCCATTCGGGCCAACGATGATTGTCAAATCAGGAAAAAACGGGAGATTTGCGTCGATTATTCCGTGGAGGCCGCTGACCTCAAAGCGATCAATACGCATCTCTGTCCCCTGAATTTGAAGGGCGCGGTGCCAAGGCTCGTCCCTATTTGCAATCCACTTCTGAGGTGGCATCAGGAGTGATGCACGCCTGAAGGTGGAATTCTCCCAGGAGCCCATCTCTCTGTCAATTAGGCGTCGCCATCTCCGAAGCATGTTTGTCCGCTGCGTAGCGGCTCATCGATAGGAGATTGGAATATGACGCTTAGCCCCATCCCGGCCATCCCCGAAGCCGTCCTCAAGGCCCACAAGGTTAACGAGGCCAGCGATACCCGCTTCAAGGCAGCGGCGCGCCTGCTGCAATCCCTCTGGCGCAATGACGCCGGATTTCCCATCGGCACGCACCGCAGCCCGGACGGCAAGCGCCGCAAGCTGGGGAGCCGCCTCAACACGGCCAGCGCCAGGGCCGGGGCTAACTTCCTCAACGCCGACATCGCCAATCTGGCTCGCAGGGAGGTGGTCTACCGCGAGGTCGGAGCCATCATTGACCAGGAGCGTTTGTGGACCAACCTGCTGTCCAGCCAACCGCTCGCGTTCAACCTGTTCGGCGCCCTCAAACTGGACCAGGGTAAGGCCAACGCGTTCTTCCGTGCCCTGTTCCCCGATTACGTGGAACAGGTGGAAGGCATCCAGTTCGAGCATTCGCCGGGGCGGGGCGATCCGGCCTTCACCGCCGACCATTCGGCCTTCGACGTGTTCGCCCCCATCATCACCACCACGGGCGAGAGCGGCTTTGTCGCCATCGAGGTCAAATATTCGGAAACCATGATGGAGCCGCTGGCGCAGATCAAGCCACGGTACGACGAGCTTTCGGCGGCATCGCAGGCATTCACCGACCCGACCGCCCAAGCTCTCCGCGAAGCGCCCATCCAGCAGCTTTGGCGGGAACACTTGCTTAGCCGCGTCATGGTGGACAACGGCCTTTACGGGCAGGGCCGGTTCGTGGTGATCCATCCGGCGCAGAACGCCAATTGCGCCTCCGCTGTCCGCGCCTATCGGCGGCACCTCGTTTCCGCCGATCCCGAGGTGACCGGCTTCCAGGCGATCACCCTGGAGGACTGCCTGAACACTCTGGCCGAAATCGGCGACCAGGAGACGGCCTGCGCCCTCCGCGCCCGCTACCTGGATTTTGCCCGGATCGACCGGGCCATATTCGGCGAATGATGGAATAGCCCGGCTTCTTCCCAAGGGCCGGGCGTTTCCCACGAGGGGCCAGACGATGAAAGCACTCTGCATCTACCACCGGGGCTGCGCCGATGGCTTCGGAGCGGCATGGGCCGTCTGGAAGGCGCTTGGCGATGGCGTGGAATTCCATCCGGGCGTTTATGGGGTGGCGCCGCCCGACGTGACTGGGCGCGACGTGATTATTGTCGATTTCAGCTACAAGCGCCCGGTGATGGAGGCCATGTGCCAGTGCGCCGCCAGCATCACCGTGCTGGACCACCACAAGACCGCCGCCGAGGAACTGGACGGCCTGGGGGATGGTCCCGGCATCGCCATTCCCGTGTTTGTCCGCATCGAGATGGAGAAGTCGGGCGCGGTGCTGGCGTGGGAGCACTTTCATCCTGGCAAGGCCATTCCTCGCCTTCTCCAACACGTCCAAGACCGCGACCTGTGGCGGTTCGTCCTGCCGAACACGCGGGAAATCATCGCTTGCCTGTTCAGCCACCCATTCGACTTCGGCCAATGGGACTGGTTGGCCGCCGAGATCGAACGCGACCCGACCACAATCCTGATCGAGGGCGCGGCCATCGAGTGGAAGCTTCACAAGGACATTGCCGAACTGGTGTCGGCCAGTACCCGCGTCATGACCATTGGCGGTTATCACGTGCCCGTCGCCAACTTGCCATTCACCCTCGCATCCGACGCGGGCAACCTGCTGTGCCAGACGGGCGCGAATGGGACCGCCCCTCCATTCGCGGGCATCTACTACGACCGCCCTTCGGGGCGCACCTTCAGCTTGCGCTCGGTTGGCGACTTCGACGTGTCCAAGGTCGCCAGGAAGTACGGCGGGGGCGGCCACAAGAACGCCGCAGGGTTCAGGGTGCCGTTGGGATGGGACGGGGAGGCCGAAGCCTGAATGTAGCTGCCACCATTACGGCGCGGGGTCGGAAAAATCCGGCCACTTCAGTCAGGTGCAGGCCAACGCCATTCCTGCAATGCACTGAGATGGAAGGATTTTCCCGCTCAGGCGGTGCGGCGATCTGCACTTTCCCCAGCGCAGACCAGGAACGCTTTATCAGCCACCGCCCACGCCAATGGATGCCCCATCCGTCCGTGGACGTTCACCCCTATTCGCGGAGTATTGATGGGACAGTTGATGGGCCGCAGCCCATCACTAAGTAAAAAATGTGTGGAAAAACAACGCCGTAAGGCGAATAAGTGGCGGAGGGAGAGGGATTCGAACCCTCGATACGCTTTTGACGTATACACACTTTCCAGGCGTGCGCCTTCGACCACTCGGCCATCCCTCCGCATCGCCTGTTCGGGCGCACCCGATCAGAGAGGCGGGAAAATACACAAAAGCGCCAGGGGCCGCAAGGGCAAAGGCGGAATCGCCTAAAATCCTGGGCACGGGCAGAAAAGCGTTGAAATTTGGCCGCCTAGGGTGCAAACCTTAGGTCCTGGCTTAAAAAGATAGAATTCTTTGCGGGGGCTTCATGCTGATGGGCCGTGTCGTCGGGTGGTTCCTGATCGCGCTGACCGTGATCATGGCGTCGGGGGACGCCGTGCTGGCCTTGGGGCCGGCCGATTATTCCGGCATCCTGACCGCCGACGTGGTCACCCTGCTGGTCGGCGCCGCGCCGGACCCCACCCCCGAACAAAGTTTTCTCGCCGCCCTTGAACTGGCTATCATGGAACTGCCGGCCTGGGTGGTTGTCGGTGCCGTCGGCACCTGCCTGCTGGTGGCCAGCCGCAAGCGCAACAAGCGGTTCCGTTTCCGCCGTTCCTGACTTTTTCCCGCCATGATCCTTGGCTACACTGCCTGAAATCGATTTCGCAGGCGGGGCCTTGTCATGTCCACATCGATGCTGTCGCGTCGCGGAATGCTGGCCGGTCTGGCCGCCGGCGCCGGCATGTTGTCCTTGGGCGGCTGCCAGGTGGCGCCGGGAACCGGGCGCGACGAGTTCAACCTTTTGAGCCCGTCGGAAGAGGCCAAGCTGGGTCGCGACAGCCACCCGCAGATCATGGCGCAATTCGGCGGCGCGGTGGACGACCCGGCGCTGTCGGCCTATGTGGCCGGACTTGGCCAGACCCTGGTACGCACCACCGAGACGCCGGGCGCCGACTTCCGCTTCACCCTGCTCAACAGCGACATCGTCAACGCCATGGCGCTGCCCGGCGGCTACATCTATGTCACCCGCGGCCTGCTGGCGCTGTGCGGCAACGAAGCCGAACTGGCCGGCGTCGTCGGCCACGAGATCGGCCACGTTCTGGGCCGCCATTCGGCCCAACGCTACAGCCGGGCCATGGCCGCCAACGTCTTCACCACCATCCTGGGCATCGCCGTCGGCCAGCCGGGAATCGCCGATGTCGCCCAATTGGGGGCCGGCGCCTGGCTGCAAGCCTATTCGCGTGAGAACGAGATGGAAGCCGACCAATTGGGTCTGCGCTACCTAAGCCGCGGCGGCTGGAACCCGCAGGCCATGGTCAGCATGCTGAACCGCCTGCGCGACCACGGTCGGCTGGAAATGCTGATGGCGGGACGCGACCCGTCGGAAATCGACCAGACCCATTTCATGGCCACCCATCCCCGCACCATCGACCGCGTCCAGGCCGCCATCGCCCAAGCCGGCACCGCCAATAACGGCACGCTGGGAGAAGACGCCTACCTGGAACGGCTGGACGGCATGGTCTATGGCGACGACCCGGCCGAGGGCGTGGTGCGCGGCACCGCCTTCCTCCATCCGGTGGCCGGTTTCCGTTTCGAGGTGCCGCCGGGCTTCCGGCTGACCAACGGCGCCAAGGCGGTGGTGGCCAACGACGGCAACGGCGCCGCCATCGTCTTCGACGGCGGCAAGGCCAGTGGCGGCGACATGCTGACCTATATCGGCCGCGTGTGGATGCCCCGCGCACGTCTGGCCAACGGCGAGACCCTGACAATCAACGGCATGGCCGCCGCCACCGCCACCACCCAGGGGCGGACGTCCAAGGGAACGGTGGACATCCGGCTGGTGGCCATCCGTTTCGACACCGACGACGTCTTCCGCTTCACCTTCATCACCCCGCCCAACCGAACCAAGACCCTGGGCGAGGCGCTGCGGCGCACCACCTATTCCTTCCGAGGACTGACCGCCGCCGAGAAGTCAGCGGTCAAACCATTGCGCATCCGCGTTCACACGGTGAAAAGCGGCGACAGCGTGGACAGCCTGGCCGCCAGCCAAGACGTTCCCGACTGGCAAGTGGAACGTTTCCGCGTGTTGAACGGATTGGAGCCGGGCGAAACGCTGCGCCCCGGCCGCAAGGTCAAACTGATCCGCTCGTGACCGTTTTCGGCAGGCTGAAGCTGAAGATGGCGCCCTGACCGGGCTGCGAATCCACCCAGACGTCGCCGCCATGGCGCAGCACGATCTTGCGGCAAAGCGCTAGGCCGATGCCGGTGCCGCCGTATTTTTCCCGCGTGTGCAGGCGCTGGAACACCTGGAAGATGCGGTCGAAATGCTGCGGGTCGATACCGATGCCGTTGTCGGCGACCGAGAAAACCCAGCGTTCGTCTTGCTGTTCGGCCTGGATGCGGATGACCGGCGTCACGTCGTCGCGCCGGTATTTCAAAGCGTTGCCGATCAGGTTCTGCATCAGGCTGACCATTTGCGTCTCGTCGGCCACGACCTGGGGCAAGATTCCGACATCCAGCCGGGCCTGGGATTCGGAAATGGCGGTGGCCAGGTTTTCCTGCGCCAAGGCCACCACCTTGTTCATGTCAGTGTCGGCGAAGGGACGGCCCCGGGTTCCCACACGGGAATATTCCAACAGGCTTTGGATCATCGCTTGCTGGCGGTGGGCGGCATCCACGACGAAACCGATGAACTGGTGCCCGTCGGCGTCCAGCTTGCCGTCGTATCGACGTTCCAGCAATTGCAGGAAGCTGGAGATGGTGCGCAATGGCTCTTGCAGGTCGTGCGACACCACATACGAGAATTGCTGCAACTCGGCGTTGGTTTCTTCCAGCTTGGCGGATTTGTCCAGCAACTCGGCTTGGAAGCGTTCGCGGTCGGTGACGTCGTGGACGATGGCGTGGACATAGCGGCGCCCGCGCATGCTGACCGGTCCCAGATGGACCTCGACCTCGCGGACCTCGCCCGAGGCCAGGCGATGGCGCGAACGGAAGAATTGCTGCTCGCCCTGGGCGCTGCGCTGCATCAGCGCCTTCAGTTCCTCGTCCCCCAACAGCGACACCTGATGGATGTTGGTGGCTGCCACTTGTTGGGAATCATAGCCGTAATAGGCCAAAGCGGCGGCGTTGGCGTCGACCACACGGCCGCTTTCCGGGTCGACCAGCACCTTGACCGCGCTGGTCCGCTCGAACATCTCGCGGTAGGTCTGCTCACGTTCCGCCAATTGTCGCTGCACGTCCTTCTGGTCGGTGATGTCGACGAACACCCCGTTCAGCGACGTCACCCCGTCGGCGCCGACATTCGGCGTTCCGGTTCCCTTCCACCACCGTTTCTCGCCATTGGGCGACAGATAGCGCCCCTCCATCTGCCATTCCTCGCTGCTGGCGGTGGCCTCGGCCATGGCCAGCGGCCATTCGTCCAGTTCCTCGACGGTGAAGGGCAGGTTGCGCCAATCGTCGACCAGCGCCTGGGGTTGAACCCCGAACATGGCCTGGGCCTGAGCGGAAACCACCGAGAAGCGGCCGCTGCCATCGGGGAGTTGCAACCATTGGAACACGGTGCCGGGAACCGAGGCGGTGATCCCGGCCAAGGTCCGTTCGGCACGGTCCAACTGGCCCATGGCCTGGGCGGCCAGTTGGCGGCTTTGCTGCCGCGAAATCAGCAGCAAAGCGGCGGCCACCGTCAAGGCCAGGCTGAAAGCGACGCAGAGGGCCAGAAGGACCAGAGGACCGGAGCCCAACACCAGGGACAGGGGCGGCAAATGCCGCCGTGCCTGGATGTTCCAGCGGATTCCCGCCACGTCCATGGTGCGGACGGTTTCGAACACCACATCGTCCGTCGGCACCGGACCTTCGGAATCGTAGACCAGGCCGTCGCCGTCCAAGGCCCCGGAATAGACCCGGACGTGCACCGAGGCATCCTTGACCGGTTCGACCACCCCACCGATCAGGGCGGCAGAATCCAGGCCCAGCAGCAGCCAGCCGCGCAGCGCCTTACGGCGTTGTTCGGTGTTGGAGATGGGATAATCGGCGCCGAAGACCGGGTAGACCAGCAGGAACGACCGAGCGCTGGCATCCGGCACCATCAACTGCAAGGGCCGGCTGAGGACACTTTTCCCGGTGTCGCGGGCCAGTTGCGCCGCCTGCCAGCGTCCGTCATGGCTGGCGATGTTGTAGCCCAGGGCCTTGGCCGAGCGCGACAAGGGGGCGAAGTGGGTGATCACCGCCAATTCGTCGGCGGATTCGTCGGGATGCAGATTGAAATTCCGCCACAGACGTCGGCGGATGTCGTCAACGAATGCTTGCCGGTCACCCGCGGCGACACTTTGGGCGAAGGCCATGCCGTCGACGCCGGAAACGCCTTGATCCAACAAGGATCGCCTGACGAAGGTTTCCCATTGGTTGGCGCTGAGTTGGGGATGTTCCGCCCACAGGCCGGCCCCGGCCTTCATCACCGCCTGCAGCATGTCCATGCGGGCGGACAGGGCGTGGAAAATCTGGTCGACGTTGCGCTCGAAATCCGCACGGGCGATGCTTTCCTCGCGCCGCACCTCGCCTTGCCAGACGAGTAGGGAAAGCGACAACGCCACCGCCAGCAGGCCGGCCAGAAAAACCACCTGACCCGCGGTCAACCGAGCTGACAGCCGCTTAAGTGTCATGGTTGGCGCGGCCCTGCGTGAGTCCCAGGAAGACGGCCCACCCCAGCACCACCAGCAACATGACCGCCGGCACCACGTAACGCCAAGCCCACGAATAGTCCTGGCCTTCGTCGGGATGTCGGTTTTCGCCGTTGGGGGCCAAGGCCGCCACGCTCCAGTTGAAGGTGGGTTCCGCCTCGACCCAGGCTTGCCACGGATAGGGCTTGCCGGTGACCGGATCGGCCAACTGGAACTCGACGGCGCCGCCCCCGGCCTGCGCCTTGCGCCACACCGCCTTGATCGCCAGCCCTTCGGCGCTGTCGTCCACGGTGTCGACCTGCTTGCCTTCCAGTTCCGGCTGGTCGGGGAACAGCCGGATGGTTCCCTGCTGGTCCACCACCATCAGGCGGCCCCCGCGGGTCAAATGGATGGCGCGCAGACGTTCCAGGGCGTCGGCCTTCAAGCCCGCCTCGACCGCCGAAACATAGTCGCCGGTGCCGATCAGCC
>JAIWOG010000290.1 GCA_020217035.1 Magnetospirillum sp.
AGTTGAACGGCGTGAACTGACGAGCATAGGCGATCTTGTCGTCCATGCGGTCGCTGACCCCCGGCGGATACCAGCTGTAGCGCACATATCCCGCCTTTTCGGGCGTGCTGACGGCGCGGATCAGTTCGCGCATGATGTAGCGCCCGGCATCGTCGCGGTTGTCGATCAGCGAGCTGCCTTCCAAACGCGGCACGGTGGGCAACAAGATGCAATTGCCGTCCATGTCATCGATGAAAAAATAGCCACGCCCCTGGAAGAACCGCTGCGGGCGCAGGCTTTCGCGGATCACTTGGCGCAGGTCGTGGTCGCTCAGCTTCCCTTGCCCCTGGGCATAGAGGGCCTGGGCCATGTCGATGGCCTCGTCCACCCGCAGCCGCAGCCGTTCCTTCAGCACCACTTCCGCCTGGCCGCGCACCACGCTGAGGTGGCGGTGGGCGCTTTCGGTTTCATGGCGCAGCAGGGCCACCAACTCGTCCTGATGGCTTCGCATCCGGCGTTCGGCCCGGTCACGGAAGTTGGCGCCGAACTCACCCACCAGCCACAGGACCTGGGCTCCGGCAAACAGGAACAGAACCAGCTGAAAAAGTCGCGATTTCAGCACTGCGTTCGCTTCGGCCACGGCATCAATCCAATGCGGGTCTGAAAAGAACAAACATTCTAAACGAAAGGATAGGATTTGACCACCGGTTGGGCGTCACAAGGGCAGGAAGCCTTTGCGGGCGGCGGCCAGGATGGTTTGCGCCTTGGTGGCGGCCCCCAACTTGCGGCCGCAATTACCCAGGTGGAATTCCACCGTCTTGGGGGATATCCCCAGGATGGCCGAGGTTTCCCAGGCGGTCTTGCCCTGGGCCGCCCACAACAGCACCTCGCGCTCGCGCGCCGTCAGCTCGGGGGCGGGATCGCCGGCGCCGCGCCCGCCCTCGGTGACGCGAGTGAACACCTTGACGATGCCGCCATCGGCCATGGCGGTGGACCGCACCCGGATCAGCGTGCCGTCGGGGCGGCGGCGCGAATAGGAATCGGTCAGGCTGGCCAGGCGCTGGCTGACGATCAGCCGGCGTTCGCCGGCACCATGCTCGCCCCGCCCCACATTGTATTCGACGAAATCCAGGAAGGCCGTGCCCACCCGCATCAATTCGGGGGGGAATCCCATCAAGTCCACCACCGCCTTGTTCCAGGCCAGCAGACGCAAGTCGCCGTCGAAGCGGATCACCCCGTCTTCCAGGGCGTCCAGCGTCTGTTGCAGGATGGCGGCGGCGTTCATCACCCCAGCATCTTCAGGATGTCGGCGACCACCGCGTTGGCGCCGTCGGCGATCTGGCCAATGCTGGCATCCAGCATGTAGCACGGCGTCGTCACCACCTTGTTGACGGAATCGACGACGGTCTGACCGTGGCTGGTCACCACATGGGTGGCGCCGGTCTTCTCCACCGCTTGGGCGGTGCCGGCGTCGGAACCGATGGTCACCGTGACGTTTCCCAACACCTTGGCCACCAGGGCGGGCGAGATGCAGAGCGCACCGATGGGCTTCTTGGCGGCGTGGAACGCCTTGATGGCGGCTTCGGCGTCGGGATTGACGACACAATCGGGACCGGCGACGGCGAAGGTGCACAAATTCTTGGCGGCGCCGAAGCCGCCGGGCAGCAGCACCGCGTCGAAATCGGCGGCCCGCAATTCGGACAACGGCTTGATGGCGCCGCGGGCGATGCGGGCGGCTTCCACCAGCACGTTGCGGCTTTCGTCGGTGGGTTGGCCGGTCAGGTGGTTGACCACATGCATCTGCGCCACGTCGGGGGCGAAACATTGATAGCTGCCGCCGGCGCGGTCGACGGCCAGCAGGGTCAGCACCGCCTCGTGGATCTCGGCGCCGTCATAGACGCCGCAACCGGACAGGATTACCGCGAATTTCGCCTTGCTCATGCTTGCCCCCTGATGTTTTGCCTTGATCGGCCCCCATATTAGCGGGACAACCCCCCCTTCGCCACCCCGACACAGGAGTCCGCATGTCCCGCGCTTACGATCGCTTGGAAGCCCGCTTCAAGAATGCCTCGGTGTTGGGCGACGCGTTGTCGGTGCTGCATTGGGACATGGCCACCATGATGCCCGACGGCGGCGCCGAGGCCCGCGCCGAGCAACTGGCGCTGCTGAAGACCCTGGCCCATCAGGCGGTCACCGCCGACGACATGGCCGACCTGCTGGCGGCGGCGGAAGGCGAAGCCCTGGACGATTGGGAACGCGCCAATTTGCGGGAAATGCGCCGCGACTGGGTGCACGCCGCCGCCGTTCCCGCCGATTTGGTGGATGCCATGGCCAAGGCCGAATCGGTGTGCGAGATGATCTGGCGCCAGGCGCGGCCGAACGCCGACTTCGCCGCCGTGCTGCCGTCCTTGCGCGAGATTCTGAACCTGACCCGCCAGGCCGGCGAGGCCAAGGCCGAGGCGCTGGGAGTGGGCATCTACGACGCACTGTTGGACCAGTACGAGCCCGACGCCCGCTCGGCCGAGATCGACGCGGTCTTCGCCGACCTGGAAACCTTCCTACCCGATTTCATCGCCCAAGCCCTGGACGCCCAGGCGGCGCGGCCCGACCCCATCAGCCCGCAAGGCCCCTTCGCCATCGAGAAGCAGAAGGAACTGGGCCACAAGATCATGGCCTGTTTGGGTTTCGACTTCCATCGCGGCCGCCAGGACGTCAGTGCCCATCCCTTCTGCGGCGGCTATCCCGAGGACGTGCGCATCACCACCCGCTACGACGCCGACAACTTCTTTTCGGCGCTGATGGGGGTGATCCACGAAACCGGCCACGCCCTTTACGATTTCGGCCTGCCCGGGGGCCGCTGGCGTACCCAGCCGGTGGGCCGGGCGCGGGGCATGCAGATTCACGAAAGCCAAAGCCTGCTGATGGAAATGCAGGCTTGCCGGTCACGCCCCTTCCTGACCTTCGCCGCACCGTTGATGAAGGAGACTTTCGGCGGTCACGGCCCGGCATGGGAGGCCGAGAACCTGTACCGCCTGGGCACCCGGGTGAAGCGCGGTTTCATTCGCGTCGATGCCGACGAATGCACCTATCCCGCCCATGTCATCATCCGTTACCGCCTGGAAAAGACGCTGATCGAAGGTCGCATGGACTTGGCCGATTTGCCGGCCGCCTGGAACGACGGCTACGCCCGCTTGTTGGGCATCACGCCGCCCGACGACCGCCTGGGCTGCCTGCAGGATATCCACTGGTACGGCGGCTCGTGGGGCTATTTCCCCACCTACACCCTGGGCGCCATGAGCGCGGCGCAATTGTTCGCCGCGGCCAAACTGGCCGATCCCCAGATCGAGCCGGCCATCGCCCAAGGCAACTTCGCCCCACTGCTGTCGTGGCTTAGGACCAACGTCCACGGCCAGGGCTCCAGCCTGTCCACCACCGACCTGTTGAGGAAGGCCACCGGCAAGCCGCTGGATGCCGGCGTCTTCAAGGCGCATCTGACCAAACGCTATTTGGACTAGAGCCGATTCCCCTGGAAAGGGCTCGGATACTTCACCCCGGTGAAGTAAAGTCCCTCGGGCGGCGCGGTCGGTCCGGCAGCGGAACGGTCGCGAGCCGCCAGCGCTTGCCGGACACGCTCGGCGTTCCATTTGCCCTCGCCCACCAGTTTCAGCGTGCCGACCATGTTGCGCACCTGATGGTGCAGGAAGGACCGCGCCTGGGCGACGATGCGGATTTCCTCGTCGATGCGGGTGACATCCAACACGTCCAAGGACTTGTCGGGGCTTTGCGCCTGACAGGCGGCGGCGCGGAAGCTGGTGAAATCGTGGCGGCCCAGCAGAACCTGCGCCGCCTCGTGCATGGCGTCGGCATCCAACCGCACCGCCACCCACCAGGCGCGGTCGGCATCGATGGCGAGCGGCGCCCGGCGGTTAATGATGCGGTATAGATACGATCGCCCCAACGCCGAGAAACGCGCATGAAAATCGTCGCTGACCGCTTCGGCGGCGCGGATGGCGATGGGGTGGGGCTTCAGGTGGAAGTTCAGGCCGCCTTGCACCCTTTCGGCGGTGAAATCCTTATCCAGGTCGAAATGGACCACCTGCCCGGTGGCGTGGACGCCGGCGTCGGTGCGGCCGGCGGCGGTGACCGTGACCCGTTCGCCCGACAGCTTGAAGATGGCTTCTTCCAGACAGCCCTGGACGCTGGCGCCATTGTCCTGGCGCTGCCAGCCGACGAAGGGCGTGCCGTGATATTCCACCAGCAATTTGAAACGGGCCATTTTTCAGAAATCCGAACAGCGCCCGGCCTTTTCCCAATCGCCGAAACGGGTGGGCTCGGGGCCTTCCTGTCCGCCAACCTCGTCGGGCTTGGTTTCGGGCTTGGTTTCTTCCACCTTTTGCTCGGCGGGCTTGGTCTTGTCGTCCATGCTCATTCCTATAACAGGCTGCCCTGGCGGGTGTCGTCCTTGCCCTTGGCTTTGGGCTTGGCGGCGCCGTGCCCCACCACCACGTCGGTCTTGCCGTCCTTGAATTCAACGCTCCACCCCGCGCCGGCCTGGGCATCGGCGGCGCTGACCACCTTGCCGTCGCCATCGCGGACAACGGCGAAACCGCGGTCCAGCACGTTCTTGTAGCTATAGCTTTCCAACAGCTTGGCGCTGGCTTCCAGCTTACGGGATTGTTCGGCCAGCACCCGGGCCATGGCCGGGGCCAGGCGTTGGCCCGCCTGTTCCAGCTTCAGCCCCAATTTGTCCTGGCGGGATTTTTCCGCCTGCACCGCACTTTTCAGCGCGTGCCCCAGGCGGGTGGACAGGCTGTCCAATTGGTGCGCCTTGGCGGCCAGCAATTCGCGCGGGTGGCGCAATTGACCCGAAAGCTTGTCCAGATCGGCCTGACGGCGGTGCAGCAAATTGGGCAGCGCCAGGCCCAGACGCTCGGCCCGGTCGTCCAGCTTCAGCCGTGCGTCGTCGATGACCCGGCGCGGATTGGGCAGCGCCCGCGACAGATGCTGGACCCGCACGCGGCGTTCTTCCAGGCTGCGGGCCATGGCGCCCACCAGCCGGGCCGAACAATCGGCCACGGTGGCCACCAGCTCGGCGCGGACCGGCACCGCCATTTCGGCCGCCGCCGTCGGCGTCGGCGCCCGCAGATCGGACGCGAAATCGATCAAGGTGGTGTCGGTTTCGTGCCCCACGGCGCTGATCAGCGGAATGCGGCTTTCGGCGGCGGCACGCACCACCACTTCCTCGTTGAAGGCCCACAAATCCTCGACCGAGCCGCCGCCACGCGCCACGATCAGCAAATCGGGGCGCGGCACGCCATTTTGCGGAAAGGTGTTGAAGCCATGGATGGCGCGGGCCACCTGCTCGGCGGCGCCGTCGCCCTGCACCGCCACCGGCCACAGCAGCACCCGGCGCGGAAAACGGTCGCTCAACCGGTGCAGGATGTCGCGGATCACCGCCCCGGTGGGCGAGGTGACGATGCCGATGACGTCGGGCAGGAAGGGAATGGGCTTCTTGCGCGACGGCTCGAACAATCCCTCGGCCGCCAGCTTGCGGCGGCGGTCCTCCAGCAGTTTCAGCAACGCGCCCTGGCCGGCCAGTTCCATGCGCTCGACCACCATCTGATATTTCGACCGTCCCGGATAGGTGGTCAGCCGCCCGGTGGCGACGACTTCCATGCCGTCTTCCGGGGCCATGGCCAGCCGCCCGGCCTGACCGCGCCAGCACACGGCGTCCAGCACCGCGTCGGCGTCTTTCAGCGCGAAATAAAGATGGCCGGACGAATGGCGCTTGAAGCCGGAAATCTCGCCCCTGACCCGCACATGGGCGAAGGTTTCCTCGACCGTGCGCTTCAGGGCGCCGGACAATTCGGCTACGGAAAATTCAGGGACGTTGCTGCGTTCGTTCATGGCGCCCGATCATGGCGAAGAGCGGCGATGATTGCAAACCCGCGTCGCCGTGATAAAACCGCCCCATTCAGACTTAGCCCGGAGTTGGTGCCATGAAGGTCCTGGTCGTCGGCGGCGGAGGCCGCGAACACGCGTTGTGCTGGAAGCTGGCCCAGTCGCCGCTGTTGACCAAGCTGTGGTGCGCCCCGGGCAACGCCGGCATCAAGGACGTGGCCGAATGCGTCACCATCAATGCCGAGGACGTGCCCGCCCTGGTGGCGTTCGCCCAGGCCAACGCCGTCGACCTGGTGGTGGTCGGCCCCGAAGGCCCGCTGTGCATCGGCCTGGCCGACGCGCTGGTCGCCGCCGGCATCAAGGTGTTCGGTCCCAGCAAGGCGGCGGCCGAGCTGGAAGGCTCGAAGGGCTTCATGAAGGACATCGTGTCCAAGGCCGGCATCCCCACCGCCTGGTACGGCCGCTTCACCGACATGGAAAAGGCCAAATCCTTCATCCGCGAGAAGGGCGCCCCCATCGTGGTCAAGACCGACGGCCTGGCCGCCGGCAAGGGCGTGGTCGTCGCCATGACCCTGGACGAAGCCTTGAAGGCCGTCGACGACATGATGGGGTCGAAGGTGTTCGGCGACGCCGGCGACGAATTGGTCATCGAGGAATTCCTGGACGGCGAGGAAGCCAGTTTCTTCGCGCTCTGCGATGGCAAGACCGCCCTGGGTCTGGTGGCGGCCCAGGACCACAAGCGTGTCGGCGACGGCGATACCGGCCCCAATACCGGCGGCATGGGCGCCTATTCCCCCGCCCCGGTGGTGACGCCCCTGCGCGAAGCGGAAGTGATGGAAAAATGCATCCTGCCCGCCATCCGCACCATGGCGGCCGAGGGCAAGCCCTATACCGGCGTGCTGTTCGCCGGCCTGATGTTCACCCAGGCAGGCCCCAAGCTGCTGGAGTTCAACGTCCGCTTCGGCGACCCGGAATGCCAGGTGCTGATGGCGCGGATGAAGTCCGATTTGCTGCCGGTGCTGCTGGCCGCCGCCGAGGGGCGGCTGGATCAGGTGACCTTGGAATGGCGCGATCAATGCGCCCTGGTGGTGGTGATGGCGGCCGAGGGTTATCCCGGTTCTTATAAGAAGAACACGGTGATCGGCGGCCTGGACCAGGCCAACGCGGTCGAAGGCGTCACCGTGCTGCATGCCGGCACCGCGTTGGACGACAAGGGGCAAGTCATCGCCACCGGCGGCCGGGTGCTGGGAGTGACCGCCATTGGCGACAGCGTCAAAGAGGCCCGCGAACGCGCCTATCAGGCGGTGGATTCGCTGCGCTGGCCGGAAGGTTTCTGCCGTCGCGACATCGCCTGGCGGGCCTTGGCCCGTGACGCGTAAGGGGGCCTCCAGCCGCGCCCAAGTGGGGCCGGACTTGCTGGCGGCCTTGAACGCCGGAACCGAGCAGACCCGCACGCTGTCGGAAATGCTGGTGATGGATCTGGCGGCGTTGCTGGAAAACGCGGTCCCGGACGTGGACGCAAGTCCGCTGCGGGCGGTGGCCGACCAGGGCATCACCAAGCGCATGGAGGTGGCCGGGCGGTTGGTGCTGCCGTGCTGGCGCGATTTGCAGGATCATGCGTCCGACACCGTGCGCGGTTGGGCGGCTTATGCCATCGCCGCCGAGCCGGGGTTGGATTTGGCCCAGCGGCTGGATTTGCTGCGGCCTTTGGCCGACGACGCACATTTCGGCGTCCGTGAATGGGCGTGGCTGGCGCTGCGCCCCCACGTGGTGGCCGATCCCTTGGGGGCGTTGGCCTTGCTGGCGCCGTGGACCGCCGAAGCCAGCGCCAATCTGCGTCGTTTCGCATCGGAAACGACGCGGCCGCGCGGCGTGTGGTGCGCCCATATCCGCGCCTTGCGCGACGATCCGGCGCCCGGCTTGGCGGTGCTGGAACCGCTTCGCGGCGATCCGCACCGTTATGTGCAGGATTCGGTGGCCAACTGGCTGAACGACGCCGCCAAGGATCACCCAGACTGGGTGCGCGAGGTGGTGGAAGGCTGGCAGGGAACCGCCAATCCCTATCTGCTGAAACGCGCCGCCCGTTCGCTTTAAACCAACCCCATCTCGCTCATCAGCCAGTGGCGGAACGCCGCCACCTTGGGACTGGACAGCCGGTTGGCCGGACAGACCAGATGATAGGCGTTGGACAGCAATTGCGCCGGGAACAAGGCGACCAGACGGCCGTCGGCCAGTTCCTCGGTCACCAGGGTCTGCCAGACCAGGGCGGCACCCAGGCCCGACAACGCCGCCTGGATCAGCAGGTTGGCGTCGCCGAAGGGGCGCAGGCGCAGCGGCGCTTCCACGTTCACCCCCATGTTCTTCAGCCAGGCCGGCCAGTCGGGATAAGTGGGGTCCCAGTTCATGCCTTCGTTGTGCAGCAGCGTCGCCGCCAGCAAGTCGGCGGGTTGGCGCAGGGTCTGGGCCAGACGCGGATGGGCCACCGCCACCACCATCTCGGCCTTCAGGCGTTCCACGTGCAGGCCCGGATAATGGCCCGAACCATAGCGGATGGCCAAATCCACGTCCTCGGTGTCGAAATCCACCAGTTTGGTGGACGCCGCCAGGCGGAAATCCAAATCGGGATGCTGGGCCTGCAACCGCTCCAGGCGGGGGATCAGCCAGCGGGCGGCGAAGGAAGGCGGGGCGGAAACCACCAGCGGGCCGTTTTCGCGCCCCACCCGCATCCGTTCCACGGCGCGTTCCATGCGGTCGAAGGACTCGGTCAGCAGCGGCAACGCCGCCTGGGCCGGTTCGGTCAGGGTGACGCCGGCCGATCGGCGGAACAACTGCACCCCCAGGTAATCCTCGAGCGATTTGATCTGCTGGCTGATCGCCGCCGGGGTGACATGCAGTTCCTTAGCGGCGTCGGCGAAGGATTGATGACGGGCGGCGCTTTCGAAGGCACGGAGCGAGCGCAGGGGCGGCAAACGGCGAACCATTAGATTTCCTAACAGGTGTGCTCAGAAACACTGGTTTGAAACGCTATCACGGACGGTGCAGGTTTTTCCGGCGA
Organism: Magnetospirillum sp.; assembly: GCA_020217035.1. Lineage (GTDB taxonomy): Bacteria > Pseudomonadota > Alphaproteobacteria > Rhodospirillales > Magnetospirillaceae > Magnetospirillum. Next base: position 8,936 of record JAIWOG010000290.1, read on the forward strand.
AAGTTTTTCTGAAAGGAACCTCGTCATGCGCAGCACCATGCTCATGGCGGCGCTTGCCGCCATCTTGTGGGGCGCCAACTTCAACCTGTCGCAATTGGTGGTGCACGAGATGCACCCCTTGCTGGCCGGGGCCGGACGTTTCGTCCTGGCCGCCCTGGTGATGTGGGCGGTGGCGGCGGCATGGCGGCACAAGGTGCCGTTGGCGCGGCATTGGCGGGCCTATTTCCTGCTGGGCCTGGTGGGGGTGGGGGGCTTCAACCTGCTGTTCTTCATGGGCATGGCGTCCACCTCGGCGGTCAACGGGGCGTTGATCATGGCTTCCAACCCGCTGGTGACCGCGCTGCTGGCCGCCTTGTTCCTGGGGGAAAAGCCGGGCCGGGTGCAACTGGCGGCCATGCCGGTGGCCCTGGCCGGGGTCGGCGTGGTGGTGCTGGGCGGCGGCGCCGGCCTGCATCTGGCCCTGGGCGACGCGGCGATGATCGGCGCCAACCTGGCGTGGGCGCTTTACAACGTGCTGGCGCGTCGGTTGATGCCGGCGGAAAGCGGAATCGCCAACACCGCCGGCATCATGACCATGGGGGCCTTGGTGATGGCCCTGGGCGGCCTGGCGGTGGGGGGGCCTTCCCAAATGCCGTCGTCACCGGCCCTGGCGGCCTTGGCCTTCATGGCGGTGGGTGGCTCGGCCGTCGCCTATCTGCTGTGGAACGCCGGCATTTCCCGGCTGGGGGCGGCACGGACCTCGGTGTTCCTGAACCTGGTGCCGGTTTCCACCATGACCATCGCAGCACTTGGCGGCCAGCCGCCCAGTGTCCTGCAACTGGCCGGCGGCGTCTTGGTCCTGGCGGCGATCAGCGCCCCGCTGTGGTGGCCGAAGCTGCGGCCGGCTACAGCTTAGGCTCGACCTTGTCGCAGGTGCCGTCCCAGCGCAGTTGGGTGTCGACGCGGGCGAAGCGGCCGCTGACCCGGTCGATGCGGAACACCACCGCCGCCGGTCCCTGGGTGGGGTCGTAAAGGCCCAACCCGTCGCGATAGGCGGTGACCCCGTAAATCTTGCCGCTGGTGGTCTCGACCGCGTCCTTGGCGGCCAGGTCGATGGAAAAGGACAAAGGCGGCGACATGGCCGGATCGTTGGCCCGGCACGCCAGACGCAGGATGTCGGCGGGTTGGGCGGCGGCGGGGACGGCGGCGCAGGTCAGCAACAGCAAGGCGGGGATCAGGCGGGACATGGCGGGCTCCGTGGGTTCGCCCCAATCTAGCATGACCAAGGGCAGCGTTCACGAGGCTTGCCAATACCTTGGTCGCGTTCCATCATATGCCGGGATGACCATTTCGGGGATATCATGGCCGACCGAGAGCGGGACCGCTTCGTCGCCCTGGCCTTTTGCCGCGCCGACATCTTGCTGGAACTGACCGAGGACATGGAGGTGGTTTTCGCCGCCGGGGCCACCCAATTGCTGTTGGGCGCCGTGCCGGAAAAACTGGCGGGCAAGCCGTTCCTGGATCTGGTGGCCGAGGACGACCGGGCGCTCACCGGCGAGATGCTTGAGGCCGCGCGCTCGCAAGGCCGCATCGACGACGTGGTGGTCAAGCTGAACGGTGCCACCCGGCGTCCCAATGTCGCCTTGGCCGGCTATCGGGTGCCCGATTTCGACAACCATTTCTTTTTGGCGCTGAAAGTCGAGCCGGCCTTCCAGGCGGAACGCCCGGACGACGCCGATATCAAGCGCGACGCCGCCACCGGCCTGTTGGACGAGGCGTCCTACGCCGCCCTGGCCGCCGACCGCGCCCTGGCCTTCAAGCGCGCCGGCGGGCGGCCGCAATTGTCGGTGGTCAAGGTGGACGGGCTGGAAAGCCTGAACAAGACCTTGGGGGCGTCCGACCGCAAGCGGGTGATGAAGGCGGTGGGCGAGATCCTGAACCAGCATTCGCTGGGTGGCAACACCGCCGGTCAGGTGTCGAACGACAGCTTTTCCTATCTGCATCGCGACGACGTCGAAGCGGAAGAGATCGGCAACATGATCTCGAACGCCGCCAAGACCCTGTTCAACACCGAGCTCAAGACCCACAGCCAAACCCTGGACGCCGACGGCGCCGGCTTGGCCGAGCATCAGGTGGCCAAGGCCATCGCCCACACCATCCGACGCTTTTCCGAAACCGGCCAACTGGACAAGAAGAAAAGCATCGGCCAGGTGTTGAAGGGCCTGGTGTCCGACACTATCGACAACGTCGCCTATATCCGCAAACTGGTGTCCAAGCGTGACTTCGACATGGCCTTCATGCCGGTCTGCGACATGCGCCTTGAACGCGTCCACCATTTCGAGGTGCTGACCCGTTTCCGCGATTCCCGCCCCGGCGTGTCGCCCTATCACCTGTTCTGCCTGGCCGAGGAGGTGGGCATCGTCGCGGAACTGGACCTGGCGGTGGTCGACACCACCATCAAGACGGTGGCCGAGTTGACCCGCAAGGGCGGACTGCTGCCAGCGGTGGCCATCAACCTGTCAGGGCAGTCGCTGGCGTCACAGCAATTCGTCACCGAACTGCGCAAGTTGCTGGCACGCAGCGGCGTGCAGCCGCGCAAGTTCATGTTCGAGCTGACCGAATCGGTGAAGGTCGAGCAACTGGCCGAGGTCAACGCCACCATCCAGACCTTCCGCCAGCGCGGTTTCCGCTTCTGTTTGGACGATTTCGGCTCGGGGGCGGCCAGTTTCGACTACCTGAACGCGCTCGACGTCGATCTGGTGAAGTTCGACGGCCCGGTGATCAAGCGGGCGGCGGCCAGCCAGAAGGGCAGCGACCTTTTGGCCTCCATGGCCCGCATGTGCGCTTCCATGGGGGTGAAGACCGCCGCCGAGATGGTGGAAGACAAGCGGCTGGCGGGGCGCGTCTATCAGTGCGGGGTCGATTTCGGTCAGGGCTGGCATTTCGGCAAGCCGGAACTAGATCCTTTCGTTTATGTCGATCGTTTCATGGGCGGTTTGTGATTCAGTCACACGTCACGGAAAAGCCGTTCATATCCCTTTGCTAGAAGGGGCGCGGGATCAACCCGCCACCAGGGTCTGATGGGGTTCGGTACATGGTTTTCCGCTCGGGTTTGGGTATACGTGCCAAGCTGATCGGCATTTTCGTCCTGATCAAGGTCATCCCGCTGGTGTTTCTGGCGTGGTTCGCCTGGCAGGGGCAAAGCTGGTTGGCCGACAAGGTGTCCGCCAGCGTCGTCGGCATGGTGGTGCAGATGCGCGAAACCGCCGAGACGGTGGCCAATTCCACCACCTCGGCGGCCATCAAGGCGCTGGACGACGCGGCCCGCGAATCTATGGAGCGGATGACCACCGACGTCGCCCGCGCCGTCGCCACCTTTCTTTACGACCGCGACGCCGACATCGCCTCCGCTGCCCTGCTGGCGCCGGCCGAGGCCGAGTACCGGCGGTTCCTGGCGGCGCGGACCCGCAAGGTGGAACGCCACCACCCGTGGGTGCTGGCACCCGACGGCAGCAAGTGGGTGCCGGGTCCGGAAGCGACGCCGCGCTACGACCTGCCGCCGGCGGTTCCGACCATTCCCGACCAGGCCCGCAACTTCAACTACCGCCATCCCGACGCCGTCGGTCTGGTGGAAGACCGGCCGCTGTTCCTGGAAATGACCTTCGTCGGCCTGGATGGCCGGGAAAAGGTCAAGGTCACCACATCGCCGCTGATGAACGCCGACTTGCGCGACGTGTCGCAGCGCCAGAACACCTTCGTCAAGGCGGAAACCTATTTCGCCCAATTGCAGGCGTTGAAGCCCGGCGAGGTCTATGTCTCGGACGTCGTCGGCGCCTATGTGGGGTCTCCGGTCATCGGCCCCTACACCCCGGCGGCGGCGCAGAAGCGCGGCATCGCCTACGCCCCTGACGAAGCCGGCTATGCCGGGGTCGAAAACCCGGTGGGCAAGCGTTTCCAGGGTATCGTCCGCTGGGCCACGCCGGTGGTCAAGGACGGCAAGGTCACCGGTTGGGTGACCCTGGCGCTGGATCACGCCCACCTGATGGAGTTCACCGACCACATCTTGCCCACCGGCGACCGCTACAGCCCGATTCCCGACGCCACCAGCGGCAACTACGCCTTCATCTGGGACCACAAGGGCCGCTCCATCGTCCATCCGCGCCATTACTTCATCGTCGGCTTTGACCCCGAAACCGGCGAGCCGGCGCCGCCGTGGATGGACCAAGGGCTTTACGATGCCTGGCAGGCCAGCGGCCAGCCGGTCGCCCAGTTCCTGGCCGGGGTGAAGACCTTCGACGGCCAGTCGTGGGACAAGAAGGGCGCCGCCCAGCAGATCAAGGCCGGCCAACTGGGCCTGGATTGCCGATACCTGAACCACGCGCCGCAATGCACGGGCTGGATGGATCTGACCAACAACGGCGGCTCGGGCTCGTTCGACATCTTCTGGAGCGGGCTGTGGAAGCTGACCACGGCGGCGGCCATTCCCTATCATACCGGACAATACGGTCAATCGGCCCGCGGCTTCGGCTTCGTCACCATCGGCGCCAACGTCGACGACTTCCACCGTGCCGCCACCGAATCCAAGGCGGCCGCCGAAAAGGTGGTCGAGGCCCACGACAACGCGCTGCAGCAGCAATTGGAAGCGGTGCTCACCCTGATCCGCGACCAATTGCACACCATGACCCAGCAATTGACGGCGTCCACCACCTTGATGGTGGCTTTGGTGATCGTCGTCGCCATCTGGATGGCGTCGCTCTTGACCCGTCGCATCACCACCGTGGTCCAGGGCATCCGCCGTTTCGAGGACGGCGACATGAGCTATCGCCTGCCGGTGCAAAGTCATGACGAAATGGGGGCGCTGGCCGATTCGTTCAACGACATGGCCGACCGCGTCAGCGATTCCTTCCAGCGAGCCAAGGAAGCCCACAGCCGCGCCGAGGAAGCCAGCCGCATGAAGAGCGAGTTCCTGGCCTCCATGAGCCACGAATTGCGTACGCCGCTGAACGGCATCATCGGCTTCGCCGAAATGCTGAAGGACGAGGTCGAGGATGCCGATTCGCGCCAAAATGCCGAGATCATCGAGAAAAGCGGCCGCCATCTGCTGGAATTGCTGAACACCGTCCTTGATGTCGCCAAGATCGAAGCCGGGGCCATGACCATCAACCGCGAGACGGTGCGCATCGGCCCGTTGGCCCGCGAGGTGGCGGCCATCCACCAGCCGGTGGCCCAGGGCAAGGGACTGGATTTCACCGTCGAACTGGACCCTGGCCTGCCCGAGACCATGGTCGCCGACCCGGTGCGGGTGCGCCAGGTACTGCACAACCTGCTGTCCAACGCGGTCAAGTTCACCAATAGCGGTTCGGTGCGCTTGTCGCTGCGGCACGAGGGGGAAGTCGTCGCCCTGCGGGTCGCCGACACCGGTCCCGGCATCGCCGCGGAACTGCAAGAAAAGATTTTCGAGAAATTCCACCAAGGCGATGCTTTCCTGACCCGCTCGCATGGCGGCACCGGTCTGGGCTTGACCCTGGCCCGGCATCTGGTGGACCTGATGGGAGGGACCATGAGCCTGGAATCGACGGTGGGGCAGGGCAGCCTGTTCGCCTTCACCCTGCCGGTGGAGCCGCAGGCATGAGCACGCAGAAATACGCCTTGGTGGTGGACGACAACGACGTCAACCGTCTGTTGGCCGAGCGACTGCTGAGCAAGCTGGGCTGGCGGGTCGACAGCGCCGAGGACGGCCTGGCCGCCTTGGAGTGGATGCGCGGGCATTGCGCCGACCTGGTGCTGCTGGACATCTCCATGCCGGGCATGAGCGGCGACGAGGTTTGCCGCGCCGCCCGCGCCGAGGGTTTGTGCCAGGGATCGAAGCTGGTGGCCTACACCGCCCATGCCATGCCCGAGGAAAAGGCGCAATTCCTGGCGGCGGGCTTTGACGGCATCCTGACCAAACCCATATCGAAGACGCACATCGCCGAGTTGCTGGCCAGCCTGGGATTGGACCGATGATTGCCCGCGTGCTTGCCCTGTTCCTGGCGTTCGTTGTCGGTTTTCCGGCCATGGCGGCTGATCATCCGACGCCGTTGCAAGTGCGCGAGATCACCTTGCGGGCCGCCGCCCTGGTGGCGGATCGCGGGGTCGACGAGGCCCGCAGGGCCTTCCACGGCGCCGGCGATTTCCGCTTCGGGGAAATCTATGTCAACGTCATCGACAGGAACGGCGCCTGGGTCATCTATCCCCCGGCCCCCAAGAACGAAGGCAAGTCGGTACTGAACGTCACCGACAGCGACGGCAAGCTGTTGGTCAAGGAAATCATCAAGGTGGCCGAGGAACAAGGTGAAGGCTGGGTGGAATACCGCTGGCTCAATCCCGCCTCGAACCGTATCGAACCCAAGCTGACCTTCGTCAAACGTGTGCCCGGCAAGGACTTGATCGCCTATGTCGGCCTCTATCGCCCCTAAGGAAACCATCATGAGCGAACATATGGAAAAAGCCATTGCCGCCGCCATCGCCGACAAGCTGGTGCTGGTGGTCGAAGACACCTCGTCGTCGCGCATCCTGGTCTCGGGCCTGGTGCGCGGCCTGGGGGCCCACCGGGTGGTGTCGGCCACCGACGGGATCGACGCCCTGGCCAAGACCTTGGACAAGGATCTGGTGCCCGACGTGGTCTTGTGCGACTGGGTCATGCCCAACATGGACGGGCTGGAACTGCTGACCCGCATCAAGGCCGCCCATGCCAGCGTCAAGTTCATCATGATGACGGTGAAGACCGAAGCCGAGGCGGTGATCATGGCCCGTCAGCACGGCGTCGACGGTTATGTGGCCAAGCCCTTCACCCGTGAAAGCCTGATGACGTCCTTGGCCAAGGTTCTGGGCGTTTCCCTCTGATGCAGGATTGGCGCCAGGCCCCGGTGGTGGACACGTCCGTCACCGACCAGTTGCGCCAGGACCTGGACGAAGCCGACTTCGCCCTGGTGCACGACGCCCTGGCCGACGACATCCGCGGCCGGCTGGCCGAACTGTCCGGCGCCTTGGCACAAGACGATGGCGACACCGCGCGCCGTGCCATCCATTCCCTGAAGGGGGCGGCGTTGAACCTGGGGCATCTTCGGCTGGGCCTGTTGTGCGGCCATCTGAACCACTGCGCCTTGGCCGGCGACTGGGACAGTGTCCGGGGTGGCTGGGACGACCTGGTGGCGTCGGGACAATCGTCCTTGGCCGCCCTTGGGCACGCGGGTCTTGCCTTTGACGGCGATTCGTCTATAGTCCGCGCTTAGACACATTCTTGCTCTCCAACCAAGAAGCTCTGCTGGAGGTTGGGATCGCAGGGTGGGCCATTGGCCCACTTTTTGTTTTTTCTAGGGACCGCTTTGGTCACGAGGCTCTTCGGGAATGGAACTTCATCAGCGTTTGGAAGCATTGTTCGCCCCCACTTTGGAGTCCATGGGCTACGAGTTGGTGCGGGTGATGTTCCAGGGCCGCTCGCGCCCGACGCTTCAGGTGATGGCCGAACGCAAGGACGGCCGACCGATGACGGTGGACGATTGCGCCGACATCAGCCGGTCGCTGTCGGCGTTGTTGGACGTTGAAGACCCCATCCAGGGCGCCTATGCGTTGGAAGTCAGCTCTCCGGGCATCGACCGGCCGCTGACCCGGGCCAAGGACTTCGTCACTTGGGCCGGTTTCGAAATCAAGATGGAAGCGTTGGTCGGCGTCGACGGACGCAAGCGCTTCCGCGGCAAGCTGCTGGGGCTGGACGGGGAAGAGGTGCTTCTTCACGCCGACGGCCAGGATGTGCGGCTGCCGCTTTCCGACCTGAAAAGCGCCAAGCTGGTGCTGACCGATGAACTGATCGCCGCCGTCACCCGGGATCTGGAAGACCCGGACGCGGACCAACAGGGAAAAGAATAGATGGAACGAATCGCTGCTTTGCCCCGCCCCGAATTGCTGCAGGTCGCCGACGCCGTCGCCCGCGACAAGGGCATCGACCGCGACGAGGTGCTGGAGGCCATGGAACAGGCCATCCAAAAGGCCGGCCGCTCCAAGTACGGGCATGAACACGACATCCGCGCCCACATCGACCGCAAGACCGGCGAGATTCAGTTGGCCCGCTTCATCGAAGTGGTGGAAGAGGTGGAAAACGAAGCCACCCAGCTGCCGCTGGCCCGCGCCCTGAAGAAGAAGCCCGACGCCCAAATTGGCGACTTTCTGGTCGATCCGCTGCCGCCCATCGATTTCGGTCGCATCGCGGCGCAGACCGCCAAGCAGGTGATCGTGCAGAAGGTGCGCGACGCCGAGCGCCAGCGCCAGTTCAACGAATACAAGGACCGCGTGGGCGAGGTCAGCAACGGCCTGGTCAAGCGCGTCGAATTCGGCAACGTCATCGTCGATCTGGGCCGCGCCGAGGCGTTGCTGCGTCGCGACGAGCTGATCCCGCGCGAAACCTTCCGCACCGGCGACCGCGTCCGCGCCTATATCGCCGACGTGCGCCAAGAGCCGCGCGGCCCGCAGATTTTCCTGTCGCGCACCCACCCGGTGTTCATGGCCAAGCTGTTCGCCCAGGAAGTGCCGGAAATCTATGACGGCATCATCGAAATCAAGGCGGTGGCCCGCGACCCCGGCTCGCGTGCCAAGATCGCCGTGATCAGCCATGATTCCTCCATCGACCCGGTGGGCGCCTGCGTCGGCATGCGCGGTTCCCGCGTCCAGGCGGTGGTCGCCGAGTTGCAGGGCGAGAAGATCGACATCATCCCGTGGTCGGGCGAATACGCCACCTTCGTGGTCAACGCCCTGGCCCCGGCGGAAGTGTCCAAGGTGGTGCTGGACGACGAAACCCACACCATGGAAGTGGTGGTCCCCGACGACCAGTTGTCGCTCGCCATCGGCCGTCGCGGCCAGAATGTGCGTCTGGCCAGCCAGCTGACCGGCTGGTCCATCGACATCATGACCGAGGCCGAGGAATCGGAACGCCGCAACGAGGAATTCCGCTCGCGGTCCAAGCTGTTCATCGATGCTTTGGACGTGGATGACGTGATCGCCCATCTGCTGGTCACCGAGGGTTTCACCACGGTGGAAGAAGTGGGTTACGTGCCCCTCGAGGATCTGACCGGCATCGAAGGTTTCGACGAGGACGTCGCCGCCGAATTGCAGCAGCGTGCCCGCACCTTCCTGGCCGAACAGGACGAGCGTTACGACGCCATGCGCAAGGACCTGGGCGTCACCGACGAAATGGCCGCCCTGGAAGGTCTGAGCCCGGCCATGCTGGTGAAGCTTGGTCATCGCGAGATCAAGACCCTGGACGATCTGGGCGACCTGGCGTCTGACGAATTGATCGACATCGTCGGCAAGGACGAGATGAACGAGGAACAGGCCAACGCGGTGATCATGGCCGCGCGTGCGCATTGGTTCGATGGAGAGTAACGACCTGGTCGAGGACGACTTGCGGAAAGGACCGAACCGGCGCTGCATCGTCACCGGCTCGGTTCTTCCCAAAGAGCAATTGCTGCGGTTTGTCGTCGGGCCTGATAGTATGGTGGTCCCCGATGTGGAGGGCCGGCTTCCCGGACGGGGAATCTGGTTGTCGCCGGGACGGGATGTGGTAAATACGGCGTTAGCCAAGCGATTGTTCGCCAGGGCGGCGCGTCGCGCGGTCGTGGTGCCGGATGACCTGGCGGATTTGATCGAACGGATTTTGCACCGCCGCTGTCTGGACGCCCTGGCCCTGGCCCGCCGCGCCGGTCAGGCGGTCGCCGGTTTCGAGAAGGTCAAGGCCGAACTGAAAGCCGGCCGTGTCGCTGTTTTGGTGCAAGCCCGTGATGCCGCCCAGGACGGGCGGGACAAGTTGAAGGCGTTGGCCCCCGGCGCCGTCGTGGTCGATCAGTTCGACGCGGCAGAAATGGGGGCGGTGTTCGGCCGCGACCACGCGGTTCATGCCTGTGTCGCCCCCGGCGGGCTGGCCCGTCGGCTGACGACGGAAGCCGCCTTGCTGGCGGGGTTCCGGGCGGATCGAACGCCATGACATGAATGCCTCCCATGGCTTGGACAACCGGTCCAAGCCTCGTCGTGAAAGAGTGAAGTCGGTTACATGAGCGATTCCAAGGATCAAGAGCGCAAGACCCCGCTGAAGCTGTCCTCTCCGGGCAAGCTTGAGCTGAAGAAGACCGTCGAGACCGGCCAGGTCCGGCAAAGCTTCTCGCATGGACGCTCGAAGGTGGTGACCGTGGAAGTGCGCAAGAAGCGCACCTTCGCCCCCGGCGCCGGCGGCGCCATGCACGAAGTGCGTGACGAAGCCCATGGCGCGGCCGAGGCCGAGCTGGCCAAGGCGGTGGCGGTGGTCGAGGCGGCCCAGCAGGCGGCCAGCGCCCACGACCTGACCAACAACGAAAAGGCCGCTCGCGCCAAGGCCCTGGAAGTGGCCATGAAGGCCGAAGCCGAGGCCCGCGCCCGCGCCGAGGAAGAGGCGGCCCGTCGCGCCGTCGAAGAGGAAGAGGCCCGCGAGGCCGCCGAGGCGGAAGCCGCCGCCGCGCCGGAACCCGAATCCCTGCCCGAGCCCGAACCCGAGGCGGCGCCAGTCGCCACGGCCCCCGAGCCGGCTGTCGAGGCCCCGGTCGTCG
>JAIWOG010000291.1 GCA_020217035.1 Magnetospirillum sp.
GCCCCCGGCCACCCCAGCCCCGGCCAGTGCGCCGCCGCCCGCCGCCGAATCGCCCCCGGCGCCCAAGCCGGCCGCCCCCCTGGTATCGTTGGGGGTTCCCTTCGACCAACCCACCGGCGCCGCCGTCTTCCGCCGGGCCGGCTGGCTGTGGCTGGTCTTCGACAAGAAGACCGAGATCGACACCAAACTGATGCGGCGCACCGGCGGCGACGTGGTCACCGCCGTCGAACAGATTCCAAACCTTAAGAACGGCACCGCCATCCGCATGCTGACCCGGGCCGGGTTCAACCCGTCCATCCGCAAGGAAGGCACGCTTTGGGTGTTCGACATGGCCGAACAGCCGTTGACGCCCAAGACCACGCTGCCGGTCAACCGCCAGTTCGATTTCGAGGATCGCGGCCGCATGCTGATCCCGGTGGCCGACGCCAGCCCCAACGCCTTGGTGCTGCGCGACCCCGAGGTGGGCGACACCATCCAGGTGATCCCGGTTCCCGCCATCGGTGCCGGCGTGCAGTTCGGCCTGTCGGTGCCCGGCGCCGAATTGCTGCCCACCGGGCAAGGCGTGGCGCTGGTGCCGCAAGCCGACGGCGTGCGCCTGACCGCTGACCGCAACGGCGTCGAAGTGTCCATGCCCGGCGGCCTGTATCTGACCCGCGACCTGCCCGCCCCCGGCGCCAGTGGGGGCGAAGGTGGCGACGGCGCCCTGGTGTCGCCCGGCGGTCCGGTGGACTTGGCCCGCTGGATGCGCGGCGGCACCGACAAATTCGTCCCCGAGCACCAGAAGCTGATGGCCCGCATGGCCTATGTGCGGCCCGAGGACAAGAACACCCAACGCCTGGAAGTGGCCCGCCATTACCTGTCCAACGGCATGGCGGCCGAGGCGCTGGGCGTGTTGCGGCTGATCGCCCAGACCGACCCCACCATGGTCGACACCGCCAATTACGCCGGTGTCCATGGCGTCGCCCAATACATGATGGGCCGCTATCCGGAAGCCGAGCGCGACCTGTCCCACCCTGCCCTGGCCAAGGACCCGCAGGCGCAATTGTGGCTGGCCGCCGCCCGTTCCAAGCAGTCGGACCAACCAAACAAGCAAGCGCTGTTGCTGCGCCTGGCCCCCGAGGACATGAAGGGCTTGCATCCGCGCCTGCGCATGGCGCTGGGCACCGAGGCGGTGCGCTCCACCGCCGCCGCAGGCGATTCCAAGGGCGCCAACCGCGTCATCGAGGCCATGGCCGGCCCCGGCCTGTCGCCCCGCGACCTGGGCACCATCAGCCGCATGCAGGGCATCGCCGCCGAAGCCGGCAAGCAATGGGACCAAGCCATCGTCAAGTACAAGGAAGCCGAGGACAGCGAAAGCCGCCCCGACCGCGCCTATGCCGGCCGCGCCCGCGTCGAGTTGCAGTTGCGCCGTGGCCTGATTTCCACCGGCGAGGCCATCAACCAGTTGAACAAGCTGCGCTTCGCCTGGCGCGGCGAGGATTTCGAATACCAGTTGCTGAAGCGCCTGGGCGAGTTGATGGTGGCCGATGGCCGCTATGGCGAAGGGCTGCGCATGATGCGCTCGGTGGTCACCAACTTCCCCGAGCACCCGGATGTGGGCAAAGTCCAGCAGGCCATGAACGACACTTTCGAAAAGCTGTTCCTGGGCGGCCTGGCCGACGGCTTGTCGCCCATCGTCGCCATCGGCCTTTACGACGAGTTCCAGGACCTGACGCCGTCAGGCACCAAGGGCGACGAGATGATCCGCAAGCTGGCCGACCGTCTGGCCAGCGTCGACCTGATCGACCGCTCGTCGGAATTGCTGCGCCATCAGGTGCGCTTCCGCCTGCAAGGGGTGGAAAAGGCCCGGGTTGGCGCCAGACTGGCTTTCCTGCAATTGTCCGACCATCGCCCGGGCCCGGCGCTGGAAGCCTTGGACGCTTCGGAAGTGCCGGACCAGCCGCCGGAACTCTATGACCAACGCCGCTACATGCGCATCCGCGCCTTGGCCGACCTGGGGCGCGCCGCCGAAGCCCTGGCCTTGTTGCTGAACGACAATTCCGAACAGGCCAAGGAATTGCGCACACAGATTTTCTGGGAGCAGAAGCGCTGGCCGGAAGTGGTGGCCTCCCTGGAACAGATGGTCGAGCCGCCCCTGGGCAACCTGCCCATCGATCCAAAGCTGGCCCGCCGCCTGGTCGACCTGGCCACCGCCATGACCCTGGCCCATGACGAACGCGGACTGGCGCGCCTGCGTCGAACCTTCGGCGCCAAGATGGCCAAGACAGAATTCCGCGAAGCCTTCGCGCTTTTGACCGCTGAACCGGAGCGCGGAATCATCGATCCGGCCAGCGTCGCCGACAAAATCAAGCAAGTACAGAATTTCCAGGGCTTCATGTCCGATTGGACCAAACGCATGCAAAGCCAGGGGCTGTCTTCCATAAACTAGGGTTTTCCCTTGCATCGCACCCCCCGTTAGGGGATAAGACCCCCTTTCTGGTCCATCTACTGGTTAGGAGGGGGAGCAATGGCTTTGGCTCTTGCCCGACTGGGGATGAACTCGGGGGTCGATCCGAGGAATACCCAAGACAGCGCCGTGGTCGAAATGAACCAGGACAAGACGTCCTGGCCCGAAGCCGACAACGGCAAGGATTATTACGTGTCGCGCAACGGCGTGAAGTTCGCCGGCACGCATCTGCTGATCGACCTTTGGGGGGCCAGCAAGCTTGACGACATCGAATTGGTGGAAGAGGCGTTGCGCCGTTCCGCCATCGAAGGCGGCGCCACCATCTTGCATTGCCACCTGCACCACTTCCAGCCCAATGGCGGCATTTCCGGGGTGCTGGTGCTGGCGGAAAGCCACATTTCCATCCATTCGTGGCCGGAACGCGGCTATGCGGCGCTGGATATCTTCATGTGCGGCGATTGCGACCCCTACAAGGCGATCCCCATCCTGAAGCAAGCCTTCGCCCCCGAAACCATCACCTTGGCCGAGAACAAGCGGGGCCTGATTCCGTGAGCGAATCGTGGTTCCGCGAGGAACTGTACCCGCATTGGCGCCAAAGCTTCCAGGTCACCCGCGAGCTGTTCCGCGCCCATGACGGATTGCAGGAAATCGTGCTGTTCGAAACACCCGGCTTCGGCCGGGTGCTGACCCTGGACGGGGTGATCCAAGTCACCACCGGCGACGAATTCGTCTATCACGAGATGCTGGCCCACGTGCCCATCTACGCCCATGGCGCGGTCAAGACCGCCTGCGTGGTCGGCGGCGGCGACGGCGGCATGCTGCGCGAGATCCTGAAGCACCGATCGGTGGAACAGGCGGTGCTGGTGGAAATCGACGCCCAGGTGGTGGAATTCTGCCGCACCCACATGCCAAGCGTGTCGGACGGCGCTTTCGACGACCCGCGCACCGAGATCGTCATCGCCGATGGCCTGGAATACATGGCCACGACGGATCATAGTTTCGACCTGATCGTCATCGATTCCACCGACCCCATCGGCCCCGGCGGCGTGCTGTTCACCGAACAATTCTACCAGGATTGCGCCCGCCGCCTGAACCCCGACGGCATCGTCGTCAACCAGAACGGCGTGCCGTTTTTGCAGGGCGAGGAAGTCACCGACACCTGGCGGCGGCGGCGGCCCTATTTCGCCGATATCGGCTTCTACATGGCCGCGGTGCCCACTTACGTCGGCGGCTTGATGGCCTTGGGCTGGGCCTCGGCCAGCCTGCGCCCCCGCGCCGAAAGCCTGGACACCCTTCGCGCCCGCTTCCAGGCGGCGCCGGTCGCCACCCGTTATTACACGCCCGATGTGCACAAGGCGGCCTTCGCCTTGCCGCCATACGTCCAGGACCTCATCCCCAAGGATTGAACAAGGGACGGCCGCGCTGCCGCCCCGACTTGACTCCGTCGCCGCCCCATGCCCCAATCCGCAAAAGTTCCATGGGCATCTGGAGAACGCGGCATCATGTCCAACCTGCGCATCGGCTTGCGGCTGACCGTGCTGACCGCCATCCTGGCAGCCCTGGTGCTGGCCATCGGCGCCCAGGGCCTGTCCTCCACCGGCCACCTGGCCGACAGCCTGCGCAGCGTCTACCTGGACCGCGCGGTACCACTGGTTCAGTTGTCCCACATCCTGGACCGCCTGCATCGCATGCGGGCCAACGCCATCATGGCCGCCAGCGGCGGCTCGGCGGCCGAGGCCGAGCGACTGAGTACCGAAAGCGCCAAACTTGACCGCGAAATCGGCGACATTTGGCGCCAGTACATGGCCACCACCCTGACCCCCGAGGAAAAGGACCTGGCCGAAACCTTCGCGCAGCAGCGCCGGGTTTACGAGGAAAGCCGCACCAATACCATGCGCTTGGCGGCCGAAGGCCGCTTCCAGGATTCCACCCGCAACATGCAGGTGGACGCGTCGGTCAAGTTCTCGGCCGTGCTGGGCACCCTGGACCGCCTGCAGGCGCTGCAGGCCGACGTCGCCAAGACCGAATACCAGAACGCCCAGTCGGACTATGAAACGGCGGTCATCGTCGACGGCATCCTGATGGTCGGCGGCTTGCTGCTGGCCATCGGCCTGGCGGTGGTGATCGTGCGCTCGGTGGCCGGCGGCATCGTCGCCATGACCGCCGCCATGTCCGACCTTGCCGACGGCAAACTGGAAACCCCGATTCCCGCCTTGGGGCAGCGCGACGAAATCGGCGCCATGGCCAAGGCCCTGCAAGTCTTCAAGCAGAACGCCCTAGACAAGCGCCGCGCCGATCTTGAACGCCAGCAACAGGCCGAGGCACAACGGCAAGCCGAAGAAGCCCAACGGCAAACCGAGGCCGCCATCGTCGCCGAGGTGGCAGCGCTGGCCAAGGCCGCAGCCGAGGGCGACATGGACCGACGCATCGAGACCGCTGGCAAGGACGGCTTCCTGCTGACGCTGTGCCAAAGCGTCAATTCAATGATCGGCCGCACCGGCCACGCCTTGGGCGAAATCGCCCAGGTGCTGGGCGCCCTTGCCACCGGCGACCTGACCAAACGCATCACCGGCGATTATGACGGCATCTTCGGGCGGTTGAAGACCGACCTGAACCAAACCGCCGAGAAACTGTCCACCATCGTCGGCACCATCAACCAGGCCGCCAAGACCATCAGTTCTTCGTCCTCGGAGGTGGCCGCCGGTGCCCAGGACCTGTCGGAACGCTCGGAGCAGCAGGCCAGCGCCCTGGAGGAAACCGCCGCGTCCATGGAAGAGCTGGCCGCCACCGTGCGCCAGAACGCCGCCAACGCCCAACAGGCGAACCAATTGGCCGCCGATGCCCGCACTGTCGCCACCGGCGGCGGCCAGGTGGTGGCCGACGCCATCGCCGCCATGGGCCGCATCGAAGGCAGTTCCAAGAAGATCGAGGACATCGTCGGCATGATCGACGAGATCGCCTTCCAGACCAACCTGCTGGCGTTGAACGCGGCGGTCGAGGCGGCGCGGGCCGGCGAGGCCGGCAAGGGCTTCGCCGTGGTCGCCCAGGAAGTGCGCAACCTGGCCCAGCGCTCGGCGGAAGCGTCCAAGGAGATCAAGGGCCTGATCGCCGAAAGCTCGACCCAGGTGCGGTCAGGGGCGGAACTGGTCAAAAGCGCCGGCGACACCCTGGCCGACATCCTGGGCGGGGTCAAACGGGTGGCCGACATCGTCGCTGAAATCGCCTCGGCCAGCAGCGAGCAGGCCAGCGGCATCGACCAGGTCAATGCCGCCGTCAGCCAGATGGACGAGATGACCCAGCAAAACGCCGCCCTGGTCGAGGAATCCGCCGCCGCCGCGCAAGCCCTGGCTCAAGCCGCCGAGGGTCTGGAAGAGCAAATGGCGTTCTTCGTCATCGATTCGTCGTCGTCGGGCGGCATGCGCCATCACGCCGCCCTGGTGCGGTCGACCAAGATCGACCACGACACCTTCTGCAAATCGGTCAAGGACGCGGTGGTGGGACGCAACACTCTGGCGGCGGCAAAACTGTCCGACCACCATTCCTGCCGCCTGGGCACCTGGTATGACGGGGTCAAGGAAGACAAGATCAAGCGGTCGCCCCACTACGCCCGCCTGCTGGACCCCCACGCCCTGGTTCACGCCGCCGGCAAGCGGGCGCTGGCCTGCCACGAACAAGGCGATGCCGGCGGCTGCGCCCGCGCCCTGCGCGAGATGGAGGCGGCTTCCGGAGCGGTGATGAAGGTGCTGGACCAACTGGCCGACGACATTCAGGCCCACGGCGGCGGAAGCAAGGGATGAATTCGGCTTTTTGTCAGTTGCTGGCCGCCGGGCTGGCCTTCGTCCTGCTGGTCCCCCATGCCTGGGCCGACCGCGCCGACCGTGCGCTTTTGCGCGACGCCTTCCAGAAGGCCGGGCAACCGGAACAGGCGGCCGAGCCCAAGGTCGAGTTGCTGGACGAGATCATCGAGAAGATCGCCGCCCGCCACATCGACGCCCGCTCCACCCATCCCCTGGCGCAAAAGGCCGCCGCCGCCATCGCCGCCAAGCCGGCCAGCCTGGATGACGGCTTCCGCGCCGCCACCGCCGAGTTGACCCAGGCGCTTGACCCGCACACCGCCTATTTGCCGCCCAGCGAGTGGAACGACATGAAGGTGTCGGTGTCCGGCAAGTTCAGCGGCGTCGGCATGGAATTGTCCATGAAGGACAAGAAGGTGATGGTGGTCAGCCCCATCGACGGCTCGCCCGCGGCTAGCGCCGGCATCATGCCCGACGACCAGGTGATGGCGGTGGACGGCCAGCCGGTGGACGGGCTGACCCTGTCGCAGGTGGTCAGCCGCATCCGCGGCCCGGTGGGTCAGGAGGTCCGATTGCTGATGCGGTCCCCGGACGGCAAGCAGCGCGAGCTGGCCATCACCCGCGACATCATCCGCCTGCATCCGGTCAAGGGCCGGCTGGAAGGCGACATCGCCGTCTTGCGGGTCAGCCAGTTCTCGGGCGGGGTGTCGTCCATGCTGCGCCAGGAAATCCAGGACCTGGAAAAGAAGGCGGCGTTCGGGATCAAGGGGGTGGTGCTGGATTTGCGGCGCAATCCCGGCGGCGTGTTGGACGAAGCGGTGCGCATGGCCGATTTGTTCCTGGGCGCCGTGCCCATCGTCAGCACCAAGGCCCGCGAACCCGACGACAGCGAGAACCGTTCCGGCCGCGCCGGCGAGATCCTGCCCGGTTTGCCCATGGTGGTGCTGATCGACGGCGGCAGCGCCTCGGCGTCCGAAATCGTTGCCGGCGCCTTGAAGGACCATAAGCGGGCGGTGCTGGTCGGTCAGAAAAGCTACGGCAAGGGCAGCGTCCAGGTCTTGCAGGAAGTGTCGGAAGGCGGCATCCGCGTCACCATCGCCCGCTATTACCGCCCCAGCAACCAGCCGGTCGACGGAATCGGCATAGCCCCTGACATCGAGGTCGCCCCGGCCGAGACCGGCGACCCGCAACTGGATCGGGCCTTGAAGGTGGTGCGCGGGAAATAGAGCATTTTCACGCGAAGCGTGGATATGCGATCAGCCCGAGCGGCGATTGAGCAGCCCGGTACGGGCCATTTTTAAAGCCTAGTCTTGTTTCAGCTAAAGCGGAAACAAGACTAATAACCGCGATCGCGATCCACCACCGGCGGCAACAGGCCGCTGCGCCGGTAGACGGCGATGTTGGCGGCGACCACCGCCGCCGCGCTGTCCGGCGAGGTGGGCGCCGACACGTGGGGCAGCACGGTGATCGCCGGGTGTTCCCACAGCGGCGATTGGGGCGGCAACGGTTCGGTGTCGAAGACGTCGAGCACGGCATGGGACAGATGGCCACCATCCAGCGCCGCCAACAGGTCGTCGGCCACCACCACAGGACCACGGGCGAAGTTGACCAGGGCCGCCCCCGTCTTCATCCGTGCCAGCCGGTCGGCGTTCAGCAGCCCACGCGTCTGCGGGGTCAGCGGCAGTAGGCAGATGACGGCGTCGCAACCGGCCAACAATGTCGTCAGGCCGACCTCGCCATGATGGCAATGGACGCCGTCCAACGCCTTGGCCGAGCGGCTCCACCCCGCCACCGGAAAACCCGCCTGTTTCAAAGCCCGGCAGGCGGCGGCCCCCAGTTCGCCCAGCCCCAACACGCCGACATGGTAACCGGAAGCCGGCCGATAAGGACGCTGCCGCCACTGTTTTTCCCGCTGCTGGCGGGCATAGGCCGGCATGTCGCGCTGCAAATAATAGGTCCAGGCCAGCACCGCTTCCGCCATGGTGCGGGACAATTCGGGATCGACCAGACGCACCACCGGCGGCGCATCGGGCGGCAATTCGGCCATCAGCCGTTCCACCCCCGCCCACAGGCTGTGAACCAGCCGAAGACGGGGCAGACGGGCCAGGTCGGCCGGATCGGGATTGGCGACGATGGCGATGTCGGCGACGTCACGTTGGGCCGGGCTCATGGCCGAGAACCGCAACAGCGTTTCCCCCGGCATGGCGGCGGCCAGACGCTGTTGCCAGGCGATCTCGGCGGTTTCGTCCAGGCGGGTGACCAGGGCGACGGGCGGTGTCATCAATTGGCGAAGATCTGGTCGAAATCGGCGAAACCCTTGACCTCGATGGGGTTGCCGCTGGGGTCCAGGAAGAACATGGTGTATTGCTCGCCCGGTTGGCCGGGAAAGCGCAGGAACGGCTTGATGACGAAGTCGATGCCGGCTTCTTCCAGCCTGGCGGCCAGGGCTTTCCACTGGTCGGCCGGCAAGATCACCCCCAGATGCGGCATCTGCACCATGTGGTCGCCCACCTTGCCGGTGGGGGTCACCGCGAAGGGTTGCCCCAGATGCAGGGAAATCTGGTGGCCGAAGAAATCGAAATCCACCCAGGTGTCGGTGCTGCGCCCCTCGGCGCAGCCCAGAAGGTCGCCATAGAAGCGCCGCGCCGCGTCCAAATCGGTGACGTGGTAGGCCAGGTGAAAGCGCGATTTCATGTAAACCTCCGGCGCGGGCGCATGGAACCGCCATTGCACCCGCGCCCGAGGGAAAAGAAAAGGATTTTAGAGCGTCCTTGCCCCCTTACCTCAAGACCTGGGCGTCTCCATCAAATGCGGCGCCATGCGCAGCACCGGACGGGGATAGGGAACCGCGCCCTCTTGATGACGTAACGGTTCGGCGCCCCACACCCGCCCCATGGCCATCAGGGATTCCATGCGGGTGAACACGTCACGCCGCCATTTCTGCGAGGAACGGCCATACGAGGCGGGTTCCGTCATGTAGGTGTTGATGAAGGCGGCGAAGCTTTGCGGGTCTTCGGGGTCGCCCCAATCCTCGGCGGCGTCCTCCAGCAATCCTTCGATGGCGGCATAGGCCACCAGGAAACGGCGCCAGCGATGGTCGGAAAAGTCGAAGGGGAAGACGTCGGCGGGTTCCAGCGGCGGGCCGCCGGCCATCAAGGCGCCGGCCCGTCCCCCCAACTCCACCAACCCGGCGATGCGTTCGGGCGGCATGGTCAGATTGAGCCCGCCCTCGTCCGGCTTCAGGTAGACATGCACCACCCGTTCCCGATAGCCGGGCAACAGGGTCTGCAAATTGTCCTGCCAATCCTTGGCGGCGTTCAAAAGCCCCATGGCGAATTCCGCCAGCGAGGTGATGGGGCGAGCTTCCAGCCACCGTCCCCGGCTGGCCGGCATGGGCAGACGGACCCGCCGATCCGACTGCGCTGGGTCGAAATCGTCCAGCGAAATGCCGAAAGTCGGCCGCCCCGGCAGGATCGAATCGAACAAGTGGATGGGGAAGTTGCTGGACAGGCCGCCATCGCTGAACAGCAAACGCTGCATGGATTTGTCGTCGGCATAGTTGACCCGGTACAGCGGCACCGCCGCAATCAGCAGCGGGAAAGACAGGCTCATGCGTACCGCCACCACCACCGGCAGGTCCTGGGGCTGGGGAAAACGGTAATAGCCGTCCTGCGGGTCTTGCCCGGCGATCATGGAATCCACCACCCAATCACCGAACAACCGACGGAACTCGGCTTCCTTGAAGAAATGCCCCTTTCCC
>JAIWOG010000292.1 GCA_020217035.1 Magnetospirillum sp.
TCTTCCGTGAACCTGCTGCGCTTCATTAGTCCGTCTCCCTGATGGAACGGACTCTACCTCAGAGTGGGGACATTTGCGGGGAACAGGTCAGATCCCATGGCGTTCAGGGTTTCCTGCAACACGCCACCCTCGACCTTGGGCGACTTGTCGTCACTGTTATCGCGGAACAGCGGGCCGAAGGCGCCGTGGGTGGCGGCTTCCAGACCGTCCGCGTTGCCGCTGCTTTGTGCCTGGCGGGCGAAGGTGTTGAAGCGGCCCAGGGCCAAACCGTCCTGCACCTTGGCCGGCCCCAGCCGGGCGGTGGCGTGTTTGAGCGCAAAATCGGTCTGCGGGCCGTATTTGCCATCTTCCTCCACCGGCCCCAGCTTGGTGTAGGGACCATAGGCGGGTGAGCGCCCCGGCAGTGGATTGGATGCGTTCAGGATGTTCAAGCCTCGCTGCAAGCCCTTGACTGCGTTGTCGTAGCCATCGGTGCCGGCAGCATCGGCCACCTGTTGCCCGATCTTGGCCGTCGCCTGCCACAGATCGCCGCCATCGGGGGTGGTGTGCGGGCTGGCTTGTTGGGGGATGGATCGGATGGGCTGGGGCTCGATGGGCTTGCCGCCGTCATTGGCCTGTGGGGCATCGCCATACATGGCCACATGCCAATCCTGCACCTTTTCATAGGTATGGGCCTTCAGCGGATCGCCCGAGCGAAAGCCACGATAATCCCCTTGGGCGTGGTTGATCATATCCTTCATCTCGCCCTCGGTGAGCTTTTCCACCGGCTTCAGCAGCGCGGCCCTGCCGGGATTGTCGATGGGGGCGGAGGCCATCTCGACCAGGCTGGCGGCGCGGGGATCGGCGGGCACTTCGGACTTCTTTTGTTCTGGCGCTGGGACGGGCATTGGGGCCGGTTCCGAGGTAGGAGGCGCGGTCGTCACCGGCGGCGCAGGCGTAGGCTCAGGTGTCGGTTCGGGGGAGGACTGAGGTGGTTGCTCGGGTTTTGGGGCGGAATTGGTCGGCGGCTGGGTCGCAGGTTCCGGAACCGGCTTCGGAACCTCTTTGGGTGGGGCGACGGGGCCGTCGAATTTCGGGTTCTCGTCTTTGTATTTATCCTGGACCTTCCGCCGTCCTTCTTCCTGGGAAACCCCGAGAATCTCGGCCTGATTACGCGCCTCACGTTCCCAGTTGCGAATCTTGTTTCCATCGGCATCCTTGCCGCCGAAAAATCCGGCCTGCGCCGCGATCTTATCCGCATTCCCTTCTTTGATCGCCGCTTTCAGGTTGGGATAGTTGTCCAACCCGCCGGGATTTGCGTAATGGACATCAAGGACGGCGGTCTTTTGGCCATCGGTCAGCTTGCTCCAATCCGCTTCACCGACTTGACGTTTCGCGTCCTTCTCGTGGTCAGCGATCTTTTCATCCAGCTTGGAGTTGATCTCGCCGTCAGGCAGCGTGAAACGGTTCTGATCCGCCTTGATGGCTTTTCCATCCATCTTGGTCAAGCGTTCATATTCTGCCGTCTTTTCTTCTGGCGTCGCGTCGCGCAACTCTCCGGTCTTGGCGTCCTTGGTTTTGAATTTCAGGGCAACGAAGTCTTCTTTCTTCGCGACATTGAAACCAACGCCGACCGTCAGATTGCCATTGGTATCCTTATAGGGTTGCGCCTCAACCCCCTCATTCTTCTTCAGGTGGTTGCGCATACGTTCTTTGAGCGTATCATCCATAATGCTCTCCTATGGGTTCAAGGGTGGTTGGAATGCGGAAACTTGCGTTTGCGGGCATGGTGATCTTGACCGCGCTCACGATCCAACCGGGGCAGGCGCGGGCGGCCGAAGAAACGGCCAATGCCTGGCCCCGAGCACTGCCGCCCGGAGTGCGCCCCCCGCTGGATCTTGTGACGCTGTCCGGGTATTGGGCTCGGCAGGATGGGGGGAACGAAGACTTTCTCTACATCAGCCCACAGGGGCTTCTGGATGCAACCATATGGAAGAGCGGCAATGTCTCCGCCTTCATCGGACGCTGGAAACCGGTGCAGGAAATCGCCTTCAATGCCCCTGCTGAGCGACGCGAGACCTTGATGGTTAGCGACGAAAAGTATTGCAGCACGGATAGAACCAGCGAGGACCATCGGTTCTTTCGTCTTCTGGACACGAACAAGCCAGAGGGTGGCATGGTGATCCAGATCGATTACGCCATCAGCCTCAGCCCCCCGCCCAATCCGTTGGCCGTAGACAACGAAGCGCTGTGGTCTTTGTTTCGAGAAAACGCAAAGAAGACCAATTACAAGGATGAAGGCTCTCGGGTCCGAATCGATGAGGCGGACGTCCCGCTCTGGTTCCGGAATCTGGTTGCGCAGACCATTCTGGTCGGCCATTGGGGCTGCGACTGGCGATGAACTGGCGGGCCATGCCCCTGCTTTTCCAGGCTTCCCGGTGATATGATGAAGTCGCTTTTGCGCACTGTCGGTTGGGTCGCATTCGCCCTGATCGCGGGCGTCATGATCCTTCGCGACATGCTGGATTATCGGAATCAGGCTGATTTCGACCCAGTGCAATGGCACCAGGCCCCGAGTTGCGTTCCCGACGGATGTGAAGCGGCATGCGTGCGGGGTGGAATGGCCCGCGATCTGCAAATGCGGCATCTGAAACCGGGCACGCATCGTCCCGAGGTCATCGCCCTGCTGGGAAACTCCGAATCCCGTCCGCCGCAAGGTAGGAATTCGCTCGAATACAGTTTGGGGATGTGCAGCGGCTTCCAAATGGACTTTGACGCCCTGGTCATTATGTTCGACGAGAATGATCGACTGACCCGCAGTTGGACAGAACAGCATTGAACGCTACATATTCATGTTTTGTTCTATGCGTTTTGACATCGTGAACCCCGCATTTCCCTTCAGCGATTGGCTGGTTCGTAGTTATAGCCATCGAGCGCAGGGCTTCCGTCCAAATCCACCCAATTGGGACCATGGAGCAAGGGTGCCATGTCCTTGGGATTGAATTTTGGAAGCGGAGACTCAGCCCAAGCCGAGGCAACGAAGAGCAACGGTACCGTTGCCATCGTGACCAGAACCGCCAGCTTGTTACGCGAACACCTCACGAGCCAAGCCTCCATCTTACCAAGATGACGAGAACAATATAGGAATATTGTCCTGCCGTCAAGTGCCTGCACCTTATAGCTGCGAGCAAACGAATTCCCTCACCCGATAAGGCGTATTCCCTTTACTGAAGGTTTTCGCCAGATAGGATGCCCGCAAGCGAGCCAAGCCATACGCTTGTTGGAAATTGAATTGCTGCCGGTGCAATTCCGCACCTTGTACCTTTGAAGAAGGACGTCGGATCATGATGGATCCGGTCTGGTTTGCCGCGCTCGCACAGTTAGGGCGCTAAAGCGGCGCTTTTCCGCCGCCGTTCACGCCCCGCTGATCGGCCTAAACGCCAGGAA
Organism: Magnetospirillum sp.; assembly: GCA_020217035.1. GTDB lineage: Bacteria > Pseudomonadota > Alphaproteobacteria > Rhodospirillales > Magnetospirillaceae > Magnetospirillum. The sequence continues at coordinate 3,427 of JAIWOG010000292.1, forward strand.
GGTCATGTCGTCGCGGCGGCGCTGGTCGCCGCGCCATTGGCTCAGTTCCTGGAACAGGGCGTCCATCTGTTCGCTGACCGGGCGGTCGGTGACGCCAGCCAGCACTTCCTGCAGGCGCCGGCGGCCGAACAGGCGGCCCGAGGCGCCACCCACCTGGTCGGTGACGCCGTCGGTGTACATGTAGAAGGCGGCGCCGGGCTTGAAGTCCAGGCGGTGGGCCGAGAAACGGTAATCCTCGGGGCTATCCAGGTAGCCCAGGCTCATGCGGTCGCCGCGCACCTGGCGCAGCTCGCCGCTCTCGGCCACCAGCAGCGGCAGGTTGGCGCCGGCGAAGGTCAGGGTGGAACGGCTGCGGTCGACCACGCAGATGGCGGCGTCCAGGCCGTCATTGCTGACGGCGCTGTCGCGGTCCTGGCGCAACGCCGTCTTCACCAGCCGGTTCAACTGGGTCAGCATCTCGGCCGGGTCGTCGTGGCCGTGATGATGCAGGATGCGGCTGAAGCTGGACGCCACCACGGCGGTCATGAAGGCGCCGGGGACGCCGTGGCCGGTGCAGTCCATCACCGCGATGACGCCCTTGGACCCGAACGAGCCGGCCCAGTAATAGTCGCCGCCCACCATGTCCAGCGGCTGCCAGCCCACCGCCAATTCGTCCACCACCCCGGACAGCGCCCCCTGGTCGGGCAGCAGGGCGTTCTGGATGCGGCTGGCGTAGCGGATGCCGTCGTTGATGTCGCGGTTGGCCTTTTCCAATTCGGTGTTGGCCAGGTTCAGCTGGGCCAGGGCGCGTTCCACCCCTTCCTTCTCGCGGGCCAGTTCGTTGGTGCGTTCGGCCACCCGCCGTTCCAGGTCGCGGGCCAAAGCGGCCAGATCCTTCTGCGCCCGGTCACGGTCGTCCAGGCCGGTCTGGCTTTCCGCCAGCATGCCGTTGACGGTGCCGACCAGCAGGCCCAACTCGTCCTTCTGGTGGCCGGACGGCAACTCGATCAGGAAGGCGCCGGGATGGGACGGGTCGACGCGGCCGATGGCGGCGGTGATCTTCAGCAGCGGCTTGGTGATCAGCAAATAGAACACCGCCACCACCAGGGCGCAGACCAGCACGGCGCGGGCCGCCCCCGAGATCACGGCCGACGCGGCGCGGCCCAACCACTGGTTCAGCAGGCCGGCGGTGTCCAGGCGGACCTCCAGCGAGCCCACGGCGGTGCTGCTGCCGTTGGGGTTGCGGGTCTCCAGCGATCGCGAATGCAGCGAGACGTCGCCGAACAGGTCGGTGGCCAGGCCGGGAAAGGGGGTGGAGACGGCAGCGCGGGTTTTCTTGCCCAACTCGCCGCCGTAATTGTCGGTCAGCGTCGCTTCCAGCACCAAGGGATTCTGGTGCAGGCCGGCCACCACCTCGCCGGCCAACTCGCCCGACAACTGATAGGCGGCTTCCACCGCCAGGCCGCGCACCAGGTTCATGTCGGCGGCCATGTCGCGGCGCACCTGCTCGTGCATGGCGCGGTAGTCGTTCAGCAATTCGTAGGCGCTGGTGGCCAATCCCACCGCCAAGGCGATGACCAAGGTGGCGAAGGCCTGCTTGAACGACAGTCCGTCCAGCATGCGCACCTGGGTCGCCTGGTCGGCGCGGGGGGCGGCGCCGGGGATGCGGGACTGAAACACGGGAGCAGCTTTCATGCCTGTAACCTGGGGGCCAACACTAGACGGTTTTGGTGGAGGGGGAAACCTTCACGCTCCTGACCACGAATATTGGCTGCAATTCTGACGCCGTCCAATATAACCTTTCGAGGATGTGGCTTTGCTGGTCAAATCGGGGGGCTTTACTGCCCAAGGGTTGCCAATGGTCGAGAATAAAGCTCTTTATGGTGGCAATGAAAAGCTGCGCTTGAATCTGAAGCGCGAGCGCGACCCGGCGACCCAGGTCGATCCCTGGCAGGTCCTGGTGGTGGACGACGACCCGCAAGTGCACGACATGACCCAGGTGCTGCTGCGCGACTTCCAGTTCCAAGGGCGCGGTTTCCTGCCGGTTTCGGCCTATTCGGCGGCCGAGGCCCGCGATATCCTGGAACGTCGCGACGACATTCCGGTGATGCTGCTGGACGTGGTGATGGAAACCGACCATGCCGGCCTGTCCCTGGCGCACTACATCCGCCAGGATTTGCGCAACCATCGCCTGCGCATCATCCTGCGCACCGGCCAGCCGGGCGAAGCGCCCGAGCGCGAGGTGATGCTGGATTACGACATCAACGACTACCGTTCGAAGACCGAGTTGACGGCGCAAAAGCTGTTCACCGCCCTGGTCGGGGCGCTGCGGTCATGGGTCGACATCACCACCATCGAGAAGCTGAACGCCACCTTGGAGACCAGGGTGGCCGAGCGCACCCGCGAATTGGCCGAGGCGCAAGCGTTTTCCGCCCGTTTGGTGGAATTGCTGCCCAATCCGGTCTGGGTCAAGGACCTGGCCGGCCATTACCGGCTGTACAACAAGTCGTTCCGCGAATTCTTCGGCATCGACGAGACGACATGGTTGGGCCATTCGGCCGAAGAGGTTCTGGGGCGCCATCTTCCGGCCGAGGAACTGGACAGCGATTGCCGGGTCCTGGACGGCTCGTCGCGGCGCGAGGAATTCGAAACCCAGATTCCCGATTGCCGGGGCCAGCCCCGCACGCTTTTGGTGACCAAGGCGGCCCTGCCCGCCGACGGCGTGGTGCCCAACGGCATCATCGGCCTGGCGGTGGACATTTCCGACCGCAAGGGGCTGGAACGGGAGTTGCGACGGTTGGCCACCACCGATGCGCTGACCGGGGCTCCCAACCGCCGACACTTCACCTCCGTGGCGCATCAGGAAATGGAGCGGGCATTACGGTACGACCTGCCGCTGGCCACCATCATGCTGGATGTCGACCACTTCAAGAAGGTCAACGACACCTGGGGCCATTCCATCGGCGACGAGGTGTTGAAGGCGGTCACCGATTCCATGCTGGCACAGCTGCGCGAGGTGGACGTCCTGGGCCGCATGGGCGGCGAGGAATTCGCCGTGCTGTTGCCGCAAACCGGGTTGGACGGAGCGCGGCAACTGGCGGAGCGCCTGCGTCAGGCTGTCGCCGACATCCGACTGCCCATGGCCGAGGGCGTGCTCAGGACCTCGATCAGCCTGGGGGTCGCCTGTCGGGGCGACGGCGACACCCATTTCGACCACCTTCTGGGCCGCGCCGACCGCGCCATGTACAGGGCCAAGGACAGCGGCCGCGACCGCGTCGAGATCGACGCGGGATGAATCCCGCCCGTCTCTGTTGCTTTTCCGTTGAAGCAATTTGACGAAAGGATTAAGCCCATTCATGGGGGATAGCGGGGACGGAACCATGGAGCCAATCGCCACCATCATCGACTTGGCCATCGAACGGCGAAAGCGCGGGCCGCGCTTCGACGGCGGCATGATGCAGATTCTCGAGGTCAGCCGCGACCTCATCTGCCTGTGTCGCGGCGGCGCCATCACCGCCATCAACGGGGCCGGCGTGCGCATGCTGGGGGGCAAGACCACCGAAGAGATGATCGGCCGCCGTCTGGCCGAGTTCCTGATCCCCGAATACGGCCAGGTGATGGATTTGTTCATGTCGGGCATGGCCAGCGAGGACCGCGCCGTCCCCACCCGCATCGTCGGCCTGGACCGCATGGTGCGCGACATCGAACTGCAAGTGTACAGGGCCCGCGAGATCGCGCCTGACGCCACCGTGGTCACCGGGCGCGACATTTCCCATGAAGGCAAGCTGGCCGGCTCGGCCCACCAAAGCGACACCCGCTTCCACCTGCTGGTGGAAAATTCCGTCAACCTGGTCTGCCACGTGGTGGCCGGCACCATCCGCTATGTCAACAAGGCCGGCCTGGATTTATTGGGGGCGCTGGAACTGGAGCGGGTGGTCGGGCTGCGCCTGGAAGACATCGTCCATTCCGATTACGCCGCCCTGATCGACGAAATCGTGCGCGAGGACGCGGTGGTTCCCATGCGGCTGATGCATCGCGACGGCACCGCCTTCGACGCCCTGGTGCGGGTGACGCCGCTACCCAGCAGCGGCATGGGCGCGGAACTGATGTTCGAGGCCCGCGACATCACCAGCCACAACCGGGCGGTGACGGCGTTGCGCCGAGCCAACGAAACCCTGGAAATGCGGGTCGCCGGCCGCACCCGCGAACTGGCCGAGCAACGCCTGCGGGCCGAAGAGATGACCATGGTGGCCGAAGCCGCGCGCCGCTTCAGCGATTCGCTGATCGACACCATCCCCTCGCCGGTGTGGTTCAAGGACGCCCTGGGCCGCATCCAGACCTGCAACCGGGCCTTCCGCACCCTGTTCGGCGACGGCGACCCCGCTGGCCTGCTGCCGTTGGAAGACGCGGTCACCGACGCCGAGTTGTTGTCGGGGGCCTGCGGCGAAGCGTCCTACGAGGCGTCGATCCTGCCGCGCGGCGGCGGGCGTCAGGATGTGCTGGTGTTGAAGTCGGCCTATCTGGACGAAGAAAACCGGCCGGTGGGCATCATCGGCGTGCTGACCGACATCACCGACCGCAAGGCCATGGAACGCGAGCTGCGCCGCCTGGCCACCACCGATTCCCTGACCGGCGCCTTCAACCGCCGCCATTTCCTGGCCGCCGCCGCCACCGAGCTGGAACGCGCCCACCGCTATGGCAACCCGCTCAGCGTGCTGATGCTGGACGTGGACCACTTCAAGTCCATCAACGACCGCTTCGGCCACGCCGTCGGCGACGAGGCGTTGCGCCGTCTGACCGAATGCATGCGCCACACCTTGCGCGACATCGACGTCATCGGCCGTCTGGGCGGCGAGGAATTCGCCGTGCTGTTGCCGGAAACCAACCGCGACGGTGCCTTGATCACCGCCGAACGGCTGCGCCTGCTGATCAGCCAGGTGGCGGTCGCCCTGCCCGACGGCCAGATTCTGTCGTTCACCGTCAGCATCGGGCTGGCCGTGCCCAAGGGCGTCGAATCCTCGGTGGATGTCTTGCTGGCCCAGGCCGACAAGGCGCTTTACGCCGCCAAGACGAAGGGACGCAATCAGGTCTGCGCCGAAGGGGTTGACCCGGACTGAACGGGCTGTTTCCATGATTCCATGACAACGTCCGAAACGCCGGTCAGGTATTCCCGTCTGCGGCGTGTTGCCGTCATCCTGACCATTGTGACCGCTTTGCTGCTGCCCGCCGCCTGGCTGCTGCCCGACCAGGGACTGCGCTGGGGGCTGTTGCGCACCCTGGTGGACATGGGGTGGAGCCAGGTGCGGGTCGGCCAGGCCCATCTGTCCTTGTGGCGGGGCGAGGTGGCGGTTCGCGGCGTCGAGGCCATGTCATCCTTGGGGGAAGCGCTGGGGATCGACGGGATCGACCTGACCTTCCGCTGGAAACCCCTGTTTTCGCGGCAAGTCTGGCTGGATTCCGTGGAACTGGACAAGGCCGAGGTGGCGCTGGTGCGCGATGGCGACACCTGGCGGGTCAACGGCCTGGCCTTGCCGCAAGCCGGAAATGATGGCGCCGGCTCGCTTTGGGGCTATGGCGTCGCTTCGTTGGTGCTGACCAATTCGGTGCTGCGGATCGAGGACGGGCCGCTGAAGGTGCGCGTCGCCGTCGATCGTCTGGAGGTCCGCGACCTGCGTTCGTGGGAGCCGGAACACCCGGCCAGCCTGTCGCTGACCGGCAAGGTCAACAACGCGCCGCTCAGCCTGAACGGGACCGTGGCCCTGTTCGCGCCCCGCCTGGACTTCGCCGCCCAATTGACCGTGCAGGGGCTGGACACCCAGCCTTTCGCCCAATGGGGCGGCTTGCCCGGCTGGGGCGGCGCCCTGGACGCGGCGCTGACGCTGAAGGGGGTTGGCGACTTCTCGGCCCCGTTGCGGGCGGAAGGCCGCTTGAGCCTGACCAACGGCGTGGTGCCGCTGGACGGCGGCAAGGTGGCGGCGGCACAACTGACGTGGCAAGGCGGGTTGGATTGGCAGGGAGATGTCGCCGCCAAGGGCGTCCTTGACGGGCGCGACCTGTTGTTCGCCCAGGGCCAGGCCCGCATCGCCGCCAGCGCGGCGCGGCTGCAGATGGACCAGGCCAGCCTGGACAAGGACGCCCACGTCCTGGAATGGAGCGGCGCGTTGAACGCCCAAGACTGGGCCTTGGACATGGACGGCTTGGCCATTCGTCACAAGGTTCTGGACTGGCGGGGAAAGACCCGTCTGAACCTGTCGGCCAAGGCCAAGACGCTATTCAATGCGGAAGGCCGGGTCGAAGGCGGCGGCAGCGACATCCGTTTCGAGGATTGGCGGTTCACCGCCACCAAGTTGACCGCCGAGGGACGCTTCGCCCACGACCGGCCGCGAGGCGTGTTGCCACCAATAGCCGGCCAGTTGTCGGCATTGGTCGAAGGGCTGGCCATCCGCCAAGGCGACCGCGACTGGATGCTGGCCGAAACCGCCCAACTGGACGATTGGGTCCTGGACCCGGCTTCCCTGCGCGTCGGCCGCTTCGAGGCCAAGACCGTGTCGGCCCTGGGGCGTCCGGGACAATACACTCCCCGGCTGCGGGCCCG
>JAIWOG010000293.1 GCA_020217035.1 Magnetospirillum sp.
CCTGCTGCGTGTGGACAAGGTGGCGCTGGGACCTGGCGGCGACGTCTGGGCCGAAACCGTGACCTTGGCCCAGCCAGTCATGCGGGTCAACCGCGACCATACCGGGATTCAAGGCTTGGCGGATTTGCCGCAAAATCGGACAGCACCACAGGGGGCGTCGCCCCATTGGGGGGTGGGAAATCTGCGGCTGACCGGCGGACAGGTGGAGTTCCGCGACCGCACCACATCGGAAATGGTGCGGCTGTCCCTGCGTGACCTGGACCTGACCGCTTCCGCCGTCGACAGCGCCCAGCCCGACCAGGACAGCCCGTTTTCGCTTTCCGCCGCCATCGGCAGCGCCGAAATCAGCGCCCAGGGGCTGCTTCGGCCCTTCCATCCTGCGCTTGGCCTGTCGGTGGACGGCCGGATGCGGGGGTTGGACCTGCCGCCCCTGTCGCCCTATGCCGCCGATGCCCTGGGGGTCAACCTGCATACCGGGCAATTGGACGCCACGTTGGGCATGAGGGTGGCCGACGGCCGCCTGGACGGCAAGATGGACCTGGTGCTGTCGCGGCTGCGCGTCGCCCAGCCAGACCCCGATGCCCCCTTGGCCAAGCAGGCCGACATGCCCATCGAAACCGTGCTGGATCTGCTGCGCGACGGCGACGACCGCATCACCTTGGCCATTCCGGTGCGGGGCGAGGTGGGCAATCCCAATTTCGACACGTCGGACGCGGTGAACCAGGCCATCGGCGGGGCGTTGCGGTCCACCGTCTTCACCACCTTGAAGGTGGCCTTCCCGCTGGTCGGCTTGATCGGCATGGTCATCGACGAGGCGGAACGACCGGTCCTGGCCCTGGATTCGCTGGATTTCATCGCCGGAGCCGCCGACCTGGCCCCCGAACAGCAGCTTGCCCTGGACAAGGTCGCCCGTCTGATGCGGGATCACCAGGGGGTGGGATTGAACCTGTGCGGGGTGGCGGCACAGGCGGAGGACGGGCCGGTCCTGCGGCGCCAAGCCAGTCTGGTGGCCCGGCTGAAGGCGTTGATGGCCGAAAAGGACCGCGAGGAACTGGCCGAGTTCGAGCGTCAGCGTCTGGTCCGTCTGGCGGAAAGCCGCGCCGCCGCCGTCAAGTCCTGGCTGGTGGACGAAGGTGGCGTCGAGGCCGGGCGGCTGTTCACCTGCCGGCCACGGGTCGAGGACGGCGACAAGGCCAAGCCCCGGGTCGACCTGGTGCTGTGATCGTGGCCTGTGCGCCCTAATCCTTCCAGAAGCTGGGGACGCAGATCACCAGCAAGATGACCATCTCCAGCCGCCCGAACAGCATGCCGCAGGCCAGCATCAGCTTGGCCAGATCGGGCAGTTCGGCGAACGACCCGCCGGGGCCGATGACGTCGCCCAGGCCGGGGCCGACATTGGACAGGGCCGAGGCGGCGGCCGACAGGGCGGTGACGAAATCCAGACCCAACAGGGCCAACAGCATGGACAGCACCGCGAACGACAGCGCGTAGACGAAGATGAAGCCCATCACCGAGGTCAGCACGTCCTTGGGGATGGGTTTGGTGTTGAAGCTGGGCACCATGACCGCGTGCGGGCGCAGCAATTGACGGATCTGCACCACCGCGTTGGCGAATAGCAACTGGAAGCGGAACACCTTGATGCCCGAGGCGGTGGACCCGGCGCAGCCGCCGACGAAGGTCAACAGGAACAAGATGGCCAGCGGCATGCCGGCCCAGCCGTCATAGTCGATGGTGGTCAACCCGGTGCCGGTCATCACCGAGGCGACGGTGAACATGCCGTGGCGCAGCGCCGTCAACACCCCGTAATCGTGGATGTCCACCAGCCACAAGGTGATGGCGGTGCCCGACAGCAGCATCAAGCCCAGATACCAGCGCAGTTGCTGGTCGGCGACCACCCGGCGCCAATCGCCCTGGGCCAGGATGAAGAACAGCATGAACGGCATGCCGCCCAGCACCATGCCGCAAAAGACGATGAAATCCATGACGGCGCTGTCGAAGAACGCCATGGACGTATCGTGGTTGGAAAAACCGCCGGTGGCGATGGTGCTCATGGCGTGGACGACGGCGTCCAGCCGGTTCATGCCGGCCAGCCACAAGGTCAGGGCCATCACCGCCGTCAGCCCCGCGTAAGTGGCGATCAGGGTCGAGCCGATGCGCGCCGTCCTTGGCGCGGCGCGGTCCCGTGCCGACAGCACTTCCACCCGGAACATCTGCATGCCACCCACATTCAGCACCGGCAACACGGCGATGGCCATGACGATGATGCCGATTCCCCCCAGCCATTGCAGCAGGCCGCGCCACAGCAGCAGGCCGGCGGGCATGTGGTCCAGGTGGGTGATGACGGTCGAGCCGGTGGTGGTCAGTCCCGAGGTCGCCTCGAAAAAGGCGTCGATTCCGGACAGGGCGACCGAACCGAAGGTGAAAGGCAGGGCGGCGAACAGGCTGGGGACCAGCCATGCCAACCCGGCGGCCAGATAGGCTTGGCGGATGGACAGCGGCTTGCGCGTGTCGCCGCGGGTCCCCAGAACCAAGCCCAGCCCGGCGACCAGAGTGATGCCGCCCGAGGCGATGAAGGATGGCCATTGACCGTTGCCAGCCAACGCGTCGACGGCGGCGGGCACCAGCATGGCGGCGGCCAGCAGGCACAGGACCCAGCCGACGATGTTCAGCACGGGGCGGAAGTCGATCATCCTAACCCCTCCAGAACGAACGCGAGAACAGCACCAGGACGGTGAACAGTTCAAGCCGGCCCAGCATCATCTCGAAGGACAAAAGCCAGATGGCGGCGTCGGGCAGCGGCTGGAAGTTGCCAGCCGGGCCGATGATGTCGCCCAGACCGGGTCCCACGTTGCTGATGGCGGTGGCCGAACCGGTGATGGCGGTGACGAAGTCCAGTCCGGTCATGGTCAGCGCCAGGGCGAACAAGGCGAAGACCAGGAAGTACATGACCACGAAGCCCAAAACCGAATCCACCACCGCGTCGGAAATACGCTGGCGGTTGAAGTCGATGACGAAGACGCCGTGCGGATGCAAAAGCCGTTTCAGGTGCACGCCGGCCATGGCGAACAACACTTCCCAGCGAAAGATCTTGACGCCGCCGGCGGTGGACCCGGTGCAACCGCCGATGAAGGTCAGGTAGAAGAAGATGACCTGCGGCAGGCCGCCCCACAGGGAATAGTCGGTGGAAGCGAAACCGGTGGTGGTGACCACCGACAACACGTTGAAAGCCGAATGGCGCAGCGCGTCGCCGGGCGACCAGTCGTTCACCGCCCATTGCCACAGCGTCAGGATGAAGGTGAAGAAGACGACGAAGTTGATGTACCAGCGGATTTGCGAATCGGTCAGGATCGCCCACTTGCCGCGCCGCCAAGGCGCGATGAACAAGACGAAGGTGGCGCCGCCCAAACCCATGAAGACGATGATGATCCAGTGGATCACCGGATTGTTCCAATGGCCGACCGAGGAATCCGAGGTGGAAAAGCCGCCGGTGGACAAGGTGGCCATGGCGTGGCAGGTGGCTTCGAACGGGGTCATGCCGGCCAGCCACAGGCAGATTCCGCACAACAGGGTGAAGACCACGTAGACCATGACGATGCCGCCGGCCACCTGCGAGGTACGCGGCTTGACCTTGTCGGTCTTGTCGGAACTTTCCATCTTGAACAACTGCATGCCGCCGATGCGCAGGATGGGCAGGATGGCCACCGCCATGACGATGATGCCGATGCCGCCCAGCCAATGCAGGATGGCCCGCCACAACAAGATGCCGTGGGGCATGGTATCCAGCCCCACCAGGATGGTCGACCCGGTGGTGGTCAGCCCCGACATGGCTTCGAAATAGGCGTCGGTGTAGCTGATATTCAAGGCCGAGAACGCCAAAGGCAGCGCCCCGAATCCAGCCATCAGCATCCATGACGTGGTGGTCAGCAGGAACGCCTGGCGCATGGACAGTTCCGGCCGTCCCTCGGGCCGGGCGCCCAGCACCATGCCCAGTCCCGCCACCAGGGTGACCAGGCCGGCGGTGACGAAGGTCCGCCAGTCCAGGTCGTCGGAAAGCCAGTCCACCGCCGCCGGCACCGCCATGGCGGCGGCCAGCACGATCAGCAGAATGCCGTTGATGAAAATGACCGGACGGAAATCGATCAACCGCGCCTCACCCCTTCGCTGGCGACGACTATTGGCCCCAAGCCGCGGCGCTGTCCAGAAAATCGTGCGCAGGCTGGACAAAATAGGGTACCCCCCTATACTATATTGGCGACCAGGAGGATCGCATGAGCCACGTATTCAAGGATCGCCCCCGCTTGTTGGCGCGAATCCGTCGCATCAAGGGCCAGGCCGAAGCCATCGAGCGCGCCTTGGACGGCGGTGACGACTGCATGGAAGTGCTGCAACTGGTCGCTTCGGTGCGCGGCGCCGTCAACGGCCTGATGGCGGAACTGGTGGAAGGCCATGTGGGCCATCACATCGTCGACGCCGCCGACGATTCGGCCCGGCGCCAAGGCGCCGACGAACTGATTCAAATCCTGCGCACCTACATGAAATAAGGGGACGGTCATGGATGCTTCGTCGCTGGCGCACAGCCACGTCTTCCTGGGACATGGACAGGACCGAAACGAAAGGCGCACCTGGCTGGTGGTGGCCTTGACGGCGGTGACCATGGTGGCGGAAATCGTCGCCGGCACCGTGTTCGGGTCCATGGCGCTGATCGCCGATGGCTGGCACATGGCCACCCACGCGGCGGCGCTGCTGATCGCCGCCTGCGCCTACAGGCTGGCCCGACGCCATGCCGCCGACCCGCGCTATTCCTTCGGCACCGGGCGGCTGGGAGACTTGGGGGCCTTCGCCAGCGCCGTGGTTCTGGCCCTGGTGTCCTTGCAGATCGGTTGGGAAAGCGTCGGCCGCATGGTGGCCCCCGTCGCCATCCAATACGACCAGGCCATGGCGGTGGCGGCCCTGGGACTTGCAGTCAACCTGATCTCGGCCTGGCTGTTGCGGGACGGCCATCATCATCATCATGGCCACGACCATGAGCACCATGATCACGGCCATCATGGCGACAACAACCTGCGGGCCGCCTATGTCCACGTGATGGCCGACGCCCTGACCTCGGTGCTGGCCATCGCCGCCCTTTACCTGGGGCATGGCTTGGATTGGCCATGGCTGGATCCGGTGATCGGCCTGGTCGGCGCCCTGGTCATCGCCCGCTGGGCCTGGGGGTTGTTGAAGGACAGCGGCGGCGTGCTGGTCGGCAAGCTGCCCCAGGGCGAGCACTTGCCCGACGAAATCCGCCAAGTGGTCCACGACCTGGGCGACCAGGTGGTCGACCTGCATGTGTGGCAGGTGGGGCCCGGCCATCATGCCGTCATCGTCGCCATCGCCTCGACGCAACCCAGAGGTGTCGCCGAATACAGGCAGGCCCTTGCCCATCTGCACGAAATCTCGCACCTGACCATCGAACCTCACCGTTTGTGATTAGACTCTTCCGGTTGAAATGGATAGATTGCCGGGCCTGATCATCGGGCCGTCAACGGGAAGGGCTCTTTGCGTATGCGCAAGGGGATCGGCAGTCTTCTGCTTCTAGTGCTGTTCTCGACGCCAGCCCTGGCGGCGGATTCCCTGATCTTTGGCGTCACCCCCCAGCAATCGGCGGGGCGCTTGGCGGAAAGCTGGGTGCCGCTGTTGCAAGAGGTCAGCCGCCGACTGGGAAGCCCGGTCACTTTCCGCACGGCGCCGGACACCCAGCAATTCGAACGCCGCACCCTGGCCGGCGAATTCGACGTGGTCTACGGCTCGCCGGTACTCTACCTGGCCGCCGCCAAGGCCCTGGGAGCCAGGGCCGTGGCCCGCCAGCGTCAGGACGAACAGGGCGTCCTGGTGGTGCGGGCGGACTCTCCGGTGACCCAGGTCGACCAGTTGGACGGCCAAGTGGTGGCCTTTCCCGCCGCCAGCGCCTTTGGCGGCACTTTGCTGACCCAGGCGGCGTTGCGACAACAGGGAATCCACGTCGAGGCACGGCATCTGTCATCCGACGATTCGGTGTACCGCGCCGTCCTGGATGGCGTGGCGACGGGGGGCGGCGGCGTGCTGCGCACCCTGGAACGCCAGCCCGCCGACATTCGCGCCGGCTTGCGCACATTGCTGACCACCAACGCCTTTCCCGCCTATCCGATCTTCGTCCTGCCGCGCATGGGCCAGGCCAGGACCGCCCATCTGCAAGCGGTGTTGTTCTCGCTGGACGACGACTCCGAAGGCCGCGCCGTCTTGCGGCGGGCCGCGTTGCAGGGCGTCGCCCTGGCCGACGATTCCACCTACGATTCCGTGCGACCGTGGTCGGCGGACGCGGTGCGGGCGGTACTGCGGGGGGCGGCGCCATGAAGTTCCGCACCAAGACCGTTTTGGGCGTCGCCCTGATCGAAGCGGTGCTGCTGACCATTCTGGTACTCAGCACCTTGGGGATCATGCAGCGTTCCACCGAGCAGGAATTGCTGAGCCGGGCGGAAACCACCGGACGGCTGCTGGCGGCGGCGTCGCGCGACGCCATGCTGTCCTGGGATTTCGGCACCTTGGACAGCATCGGGCGGGAGGCCACCGAATCGGGACGTCTGCGCTATGTCCGCTTCCTGGAAAAGGACGGCCGGGTCCTGGGACAGTTGGGGGACTTCACCGGCCCCTTCTCGGCCGATTCCGCTCTTGAAGACGTGGGCGACGGCGTGTTGGACCGCGAGGCCGACATCCTGGTCGCCGGGCTTCCCTATGGCCGGGTGCAATTCGGGCTGGCGGTGGATTCGGTCGAGACCGCCATGTCCAGGCTGCGCGGCTGGGCCTTCGGCATCTCGGCCCTGGAAATGGGCTTGGTCGCCCTGTTCTCGCTGATCCTGGGGCATTATCTGACCCGCCAGTTGGCCTCGCTGCGCGACGCCAGCCTCCGCCTGGCCCAGGGTGAGTTGGGGCACCGGGTGACGGTGTCGGGAAGCGACGAGTTGGCGGAGACCGCCGCCAGCTTCAACGCCATGGCCGCCCGCCTGCAAAACCTTTACGACGACCTAAGCGAGCGCGAAGCCCGGTTCCGCGAATTCTCCGAGGTCAATTCCGACTGGTTCTGGGAAACCGACCAGGACGAACGCTACATCTTCCTGTCGGAATCCTTCGAGGCCATCACTGGGCGCTCGCCGCTGACCTTGCTGGGCAAGCGTCGCTGGGACTTGGGCTCGACCAAGATGGAGGTGGACGCCGAGATGTGGCAAAGCCACCTGGAAGACCTGTCCGCCCATCGCCTTTTCCGCGATTTCAAGTATTGGATCGAGGCCGATGACGGCCATCCTTGCTGGATCAAGGAAAGCGGCGTGCCGCGTTTCGACGCGGCCGGCACCTTCCTGGGCTATCGCGGCACCGGGGCCGACATCACCGCCGCCATGGAAAGCGCCCACCGCATGCACATGCTGACCCGGGCGGTGGAACAAAGCCCGGTCTCGGTGGTGATCACCGACCTTGACCGCAACATCCAATACGTCAATCCCAAGTTCCTGGAAGCCACCGGCTATGCCCAGGAAGACGTGTTGGGCAACAAGCCGTCCTTGCTGAAGTCGGGCTTGACCCCGCAAGACCATTACCAGGACCTGAACGCCACCTTGGAGCGTGGCGAGCAATGGCGCGGCGAGTTCGTCAACCGCCGCAAGGACGGCAGCCTTTATTGGGAACAGGCGTCCATCCAGCCCATCCGCAACCTGGAAGGCCGGGTCACCAACTATCTGGGCATCAAGGTCGACATCACCCAGCGCAAGCTGGCCGAGGAACGTCACCAGGCGCTGCTGGCCGAACTGAAGCGGTCGAACCAGGATCTGGAACAATTCGCCTATGTGGCCAGCCACGACCTGAAGCAGCCATTGCGCCAGATATCCAGCTTCGCCACGCTGTTGGAACGTCGTCTGGGGGAGACGGCCGACAGCGATGTCCGCGACTATCTGAACTACCTGACCGATGGCGCCAAGCGCATGCAGGCGCTGGTCAGCGATTTGCTGGACTATTCCCGTGTCAGCCACCGCCCGCTTCACAACGACGACGTGGACATGAACCAGATCCTCGCCGCCGCGCTGTCCCTGCTGCAGGCGCCCATCAGCGAATCGACGGCCCGGATCGAGTGCGGGGCCCTGCCCCCTGTGCGCGGCGACCGCAGCCAGCTTGAACGCCTGCTACAGAACCTGGTGGGCAACGCCCTGAAATATCGTGCCGCCGACCGTCCCCCGGTGATCACCATCGCCTGCGACGCGAACGGCGTGTTCTCGGTGGCCGACAACGGCATCGGCATTCCCGCCGAACAGGCCGAACGGGTGTTCATGATCTTCCAGCGCCTGCATGCCGCCCAGACCTACGAGGGGACCGGCATCGGCCTGGCCGTCTGCCGCAAAATCGTCGAACGCCACGGCGGCCGCATCTGGCTGGAATCGGAAGGCGACGGCCAGGGAAGCACCTTCTTCTTCACCTTGCCCGGACCGGCGGCGCACCATGTGGTTGACTCGGGCCAAGCCCTTGGGCAGGCTGGCGACCAACAACTCTCCTGAATGGAACCCGCGCCATGACCAAGTCGGAGCTGATCGCCCGCCTGGCGGAAAAGAACCCGCATCTCTACCAGCGTGACGTCGAACGCATCGTCACCACCATCTTCGACGAAATCGCCGACGCCCTGGCGCGGGGCGACCGGGTGGAGCTGCGCGGTTTCGGGGCCTTCTCGGTGAAAAGCCGCGACGCCCGCCAGGGCCGCAACCCGCGCACCGGCGAGCAGGTGGCGGTGGACGGCAAGGTGGTCCCGTTCTTCAAGACCGGCAAGCAGCTGCGCGAGCGGTTGAACGCCGGCGACGAGTAACCGGCCGATGCGTTGGCTCGGCTGGCTGGTCGCCACCCCCGTCGCCCTGCTGATCGTCGTCTTCGCCGTCGCCAATCGGCACGACGTGCGGCTGGATTTCTGGCCGCTGCCATGGGCACTGGACCTGCCGGTCTATCTGGTGGTGCTTGGCGTGCTGGCCAAGGGGTTGGTGTTGGGCAGCCTGGTGACTTGGCTGTCGGGCCATAAGACCCGCCGCAAAGCCCGCGATCAGCGTCGCCGCGCCGAATCCCTGGAACGGCAGTTGCGGGCGGCGGAAAGCGCCGTGCCGTCCCAACCCGCCGCAATCCCTTCCGTCGCGGTTGTCGCGGCCCCGCCGGGCCAAACCGCCGTTTAAGCCTTTCATCGATCAAGGGGGCCGCCATGCCCAATCCCGTCTATGTCGCCCTGGACACCACCAACGTCAACCAGGCCGCCGACCTTGCCGCCAAGCTGAAGGGGCTGGTCGGCGGGTTGAAGCTGGGGCTGGAATTCTTCACCGCCAACGGTCCCGCCGGTATCGAGGCGATCACCGAACTGGGCGTCCCGGTGTTCCTGGACCTGAAGTTCCACGACATCCCCAACACGGTGGCCGGGGCCATGCGCGGCATCGCGCCTTTGGCGCCGCGCTACACCACCATTCACGCCACCGGCGGCTTCGCCATGATGAAGGCCGCCGCCGACGCCGCCCGCGAGGCCGCCGAAAAAGTGGGCCGTCCGCGGGTCAAGGTGCTGGCGGTGTCCATCCTGACCAGCATCGACCAAAGCGCCATGGAGGCGGTGGGCTTCCAGGGCAGCGTGCTGGATCAGGTCAAGCGCCTGGCGGTTTTGGCCCAGGCCGCCGGCATCGACGGATTGGTCTGTTCCCCGCACGAGGTCGAGACCGTGCGCTCGATGGTGGGCGATTCCCTGACCCTGGTGGTGCCCGGCATCCGTCCGGCCTGGGCCGAGGCCGGCGACCAGAAGCGGGTGATGACCCCAAAGGAAGCCCGGGTGCGCGGCGCCGACATCCTGGTCATCGGCCGGCCGATCACCGCCGCCAGCTATCCCGCCGACGCCGCCAAGCGCATCCTCGAGGAGTTGGAAGGGTGAGCGTCGCCGTCAAGATCTGCGGCTTGACCGACGAAGATGCCATCGACGCCGCCATCGACGCCGGCGCCGATTACCTGGGTTTCGTCTTTTTCGCCAAAAGCCCCCGCAACATCGCGCCCGACCGCGCCGCCGAATTGACCCAGTTCGTCGAGGGGGTGGACAAGGTCGGGCTGTTCGTCGATGCCGACGACACCTTCCTGGACGAGGTGCTGGGCCATGTGCGGCTGGATCTTTTGCAGTTCCACGGAAATGAGACCCCGGAACGCTTGGACCGCGTGCGCGCCGAATTCGGCCTGCCGGTGATGAAGGTGCTGGCGGTGGGAAGCGCCGCCGACCTGGAGCGCGTCGCCGATTACGCCGATGTCTGCGACATGCTGCTGTTCGACGCCAAGCCGCCCACGGGATCGGAACTGCCCGGCGGCAACGCCGTCAGCTTCGATTGGAATATCCTGAAGGGGTTCAAGGCGCCCTTGCCGTGGATGCTGGCCGGCGGCCTGACGGCTGTCAACGTGGCCCAGGCCATCAAGGCCAGCGGTGCCAAGGCGGTGGACGTCTCGTCTGGGGTGGAAAGCGCCCCTGGGGTCAAGGACGCCGCCAAGATCGCCGCCTTCATCAAGGCCGCCAAGGGCGTGTAGCCCCTGTTATCGCGGCACGATCAACTGCACGGTTTCCGGGGCGATGCTGATTTCGGCGGGCAGGCGGGCGACGATGTCGCCGTCGCCCTGCAACGGCGCTCCGCGCGGCCCCAGGATGACCATGGAATCCGCCGACACCACCGTGACCTCGGGCAACTCGGCCAGTTTGTTCATGGGCAAGGCCAAGCCGTAACGCATGACGCCGGCGACACCCGATTTCGGCAGGATGCAGACTTCCAGCTTGGGATTTTCCAGACTGGCGCCGGGGGCGGCAATGAACGGGCCGCCGTAATAGCGGCCCTTGCACGCCACCGCCATGCGGCCTTCATAGGTCTCGCCATTGGCGCGGACGGTGATTTCCGGGAAGTCGTAGCCGAAAGCCTGTTTGACGCTTTCCACCACATAAGCCAGTTTGCCGGTGGCGCGTTTCAGCGCGATGTTGACGCCTTCCACCACGTGGGCGTCCAGACCAGCACCGGCCATCAGCACGAAATGGCGACCGTTGGCGATGCCCAAATGGACGTTGCGGGCCGGGCCGTGGGCGATGGCTTGGGCGATCTGCTCGAAATTCTTGGGATCCAGGCCGATTTCCAGGGCCAGGACGTTGGCGGTGCCCAAGGGGATGACCGCCAGGGCGACGCCGCCCGGTCCGGCCACCATGCCGTTGACCACCTCGTTGACGGTGCCGTCGCCACCGGCGGCGACCACCACGTCGTAATCGGCGGGGCTGGCGGCGCGGGCGAATTCCTCGGCATCGCCGCGACGGGTGGTTTGCAGCGCGGTGACGATGCATCCCTTCTGGCGCAGGCGTTCGACCACTTCCGCCAGGCGCTTCTTGCGGCGCCGGCCGGCGGTGGGGTTGTGGATGACGAGGAGCCGTCGCGGCTGAGCCGTCGCCATGGTGTGGTTGTCCGTCTGGATTGAACTTTGCGCCAACATAGGCATGGATATATCTCGGCAACACATGAATCCGTCATGAAGATATTGTGACGGATTGTCGTCATTTCCATGAATTCTTGCGGCAGGCCTACAATAGATATGTACTTCCGGCGCGGGCGGATACTAAAACCGCCTCACGATTGTTTGAGACGGGTACCGGCCCATGAGCGTGGATTCCCTGCCGGAACGGCGATACCGCAGCATTTGGATCTCGGACGTGCATTTAGGCACCAGGGGATGCAAGGCGGAATATCTGCTGGATTTCCTCAAACACACCGAATCCGATTATCTGTATCTGGTGGGCGACATCGTCGATGGTTGGCGGTTGCGCCGGTCGTGGTACTGGCCCCAGGCCCATAACGACGTGGTGCAAAAGATCCTGCGCAAGGCCCGCAAGGGCACCAACGTGGTGTTCATCCCCGGCAACCACGACGAATTCGCCCGCGGCTACACCGAACACAATTTCGGTGACATCAGCGTGGTGCCCCAGGCCATCCACTCGACCGCCGACGGCAAACGGTTGCTGGTGCTGCACGGCGACGCCTTCGACGGGGTGGTGAAATACGCCAAGTGGCTGGCCCATCTGGGCGACTGGGCCTATACCGTGGCGTTGGGGGCCAACCATTGGTTCAACCTGGTGCGCCGCCGTTTCGGTTATTCCTATTGGTCGCTGTCGGCCTATCTGAAGCACAAGGTCAAGAACGCCGTCCAGTTCATCGACGATTACGAGAAGACCATCGTCGAGGAAGCCCGCCGTCAAGGCGTCGACGGCGTGGTCTGCGGTCATATCCACCACGCCGAGCTGCGGCAGGTGGACGGCATCACTTATGCCAATGACGGCGACTGGGTGGAAAGCTGCACCGCCCTGGTCGAACACGCCGACGGACGTCTGGAAATCGTCGACTGGCTGGCGGTGGCGCCGGCGCCGTTGGCCCTGCCGACCCTGACCCAGGACGCGGTGAAGGAGAAGGAATGCGCATACTCGTGGTTTCGGATGCCTGGTTTCCTCAGGTCAACGGCGTCGTCCGCACGCTTGACACCCTAAGGCAGGAACTGCAGCAGGCGGGCCATGCGGTGGACATGGTCACCCCCGATCGCTTCCGGTCCTTCCCCTGTCCCAGCTATCCCGAGATTCGCCTGGCGGTGAAGCCGGGGCGCAAGCTGCGCCGGTTGATCGAGGACGCGCAGCCCTGCGCCATCCACATCGCCACCGAAGGCCCGTTGGGGTGGGCGGCCCGCAATTATTGCCGGCGCCGCAAGATTCCCTTCACCACCGCCTACCACACCAAGTTCCCCGAATACATCCACGCCCGCTGGCGGGTGCCGTTGGGTCTGTCCTACGCGGTGATGCGCCGCTTCCATGGCGCCTCGTCGTGCATCATGGTCGCCACCCAAGGCATCGAGGACGAATTGGCCAAACGCGGCTTCGACCGCATCGGCCGCTGGTCGCGGGGCGTCGATACCGAATTGTTCAAGCCCCGTCCCGAATGCAAGCTGGCCGACGGCCCTTGGGGCGACTTGGCCCGCCCCATCCACCTTTATGTGGGGCGGGTGGCGGTTGAAAAGAACATCCAGGCTTTCCTGGACCTGGACTTGCCGGGGTCCAAGGTGGTGGTGGGCGACGGCCCGCAACTGGAAGACCTGCGCCGCAAGCATCCCGAAGTGCGCTTCGCCGGCGCCCGTTTCGGCGAGGATCTGGCCCGGCATTACGCCGGGGCCGACGTCTTCGTTTTCCCGTCGCGCACCGACACCTTCGGGCTGGTGTTGCTGGAAGCCCTGGCCTCGGGCCTGCCGGTGGCGGCTTATCCGGTCCCCGGTCCGCTGGACGTCATCGGCGATTCCCCGGCCGGGGTGCTGTCGGAAGACTTGCGCCAAGCCGCCCTGAAGGCGGCCGCCATTTCTCCGCAAGTGTGCCGAGACCACGCGCTCCGTTTCAGCTGGACCGCCTGTACCCGCCAGTTCCTGGAGAACCTGCGGCCTTTCGAGCCCTTGGTGTGGAACGAACGGGACAGCGACTAGGGCCTTTTTCGTTCAATCGAAATCAGCTTTTGCTCTGGCATGGCGCGGGCCGTGCCGGCCCCGCTCAATCGCCGCGCGGGCTTGTCGCGGATTTCGTCCTGATCCAAGCAGTTCGAAATCCGCGCTAGCCTTCCCGCCAGTCCCGCACCATGGCGATCAGCCCGGCGGTGGAACAATCGTGGTGATCGCTGGGCGGCGTCAAGCCGTTCAGCTGCGGCAGGATCTTCTTGGCCAGTTGCTTGCCCAGTTCCACCCCCCATTGGTCGAAGGAATTGATGTCCCAGACTATGCCCTGGACGAACACCTTGTGTTCGTATAGCGCGATCAGCATGCCCAGGGTGAAGGGGTCCAACTTCTTGTACAACAGTGTGTTGGTGGGATGGTTGCCGGCGAACACCCGGTGCGCCGCCTGGGATTCGCTCAGGTGCGGGTTTTCTTCCTTCACTTCGTCCAGGGTCTTGCCGCGCATCAAGGCTTCCGGCTGGGCCAGGAAATTGGACAGAAGCAGGGTGTGGTGGTCGCCGATAGGGTTGTGGGTGTTGGCGGCGGCCAGGAAGTCGCAGGGGACCAGCTTGGTGCCCTGGTGAATCAGCTGATAGAAGGCGTGCTGGCCGTTGGTGCCGGGCTCGCCGAAAATGATCGGGCCGGTCTGCCACGCCACCGGGGTGCCGTCGCGGGCCACCCCCTTGCCGTTGGATTCCATGTCCAATTGCTGCAAATAGGCCGGCAGGCGGTGCAGATATTGGTCGTAGGGCAGCACCGCATGGGCGTGGGCGCCCAGGAAATTGTTGTACCACACCCCCAGCAATCCCAGCACCACCGGCATGTTCCGCACCAAGGGCGCGTTCTGGAAATGGCGATCCATGGCGGCGGCGCCGTCCAGCAGACGGCGGAAGTCGTTGAAGCCGATGGCCACCGCGATGGACAAGCCGATGGCCGACCACAGGGAATAGCGCCCCCCCACCCAGTCCCAGAACTCGAACATGTGGTCCGGGTCGATGCCGAACTCGGCCACCGCCTGGGCGTTGGTGGACAGCGCCACGAAGTGGCTGGACACCGCGCCCGCTCCCAAGGCGCCCACCAGCCAGTCCTTGGCGGTGTGGGCGTTGGCCATGGTTTCCTGGGTGGTGAAGGTCTTGGACGCCACGATGAAAAGCGTGGTTTCGGGATCGCACAGCTTCAGCGTCTCGGCCATGTGGGTGCCGTCGACGTTGGAGACGAAGCGCACCCGAAGGCCCGGCTTGTGATAGGGGCGCAGGGCTTCCGACACCATCACCGGGCCAAGGTCGGAACCGCCGATGCCGATGTTGACCACGTCGGTGATGGGCTTGCCGGTGGCGCCCTTCCAGTCGCCGCCGCGCACGGCTTGGGAAAAGTCGCGCATCTTGTCGAGGACGGCGGCCACTTCCGGCCGCACGTCGCCGCGAAGCGCGGTGTGCAGGACGGCACGGTCCTCGGTATTGTTGATGCGCTCGCCGGCGAACATGGCATCGCGGGCGATCTCGAGCCCCGATTCGGTGGCCAGACGCAGCAACAAGTCCATGGTGTGGGTGGTGATCCGGTTCTTGGAATAATCCAGGATCAAATCGTCCAGGCGCAGGGAAAAACGTTCGAAGCGATGGGGGTCGGCGGCGAACATGTCGCGCATATGCGCCTCGCCCATGGTCTCGGCGTGCACTTCCAGTTCCCGCCACACCGGCAGGGCGATTGGATGCGGCATAAGGACCCCTTCCCAAGTGTTCGTTCTTGTCCCGATGGTAGCAGAGGCCAAGGCGCCCGACCATCCCCCAGCCCCACCCGACCGGCCTGCATATTTGGGTGGGTCGCCGGTTTCCCTGTTGGCAGGGGCGAACCGGCGGGATATGCTGACGGCTAACACAAAGTCGCATAATTTTTAAGGGTAGCCGATGTCACACATATCCACCGTCTTGGCCGCCTTTGCCGTGCTGACGCTGTCGCCCACCTTGGCCCAGGCCCATTTCCAGGAAATCATCCCCAACGCCGACATCGTCGCCGAGGACGGCGACCACAGCGTCAGCCTGGACCTGACCTTCACCCACCCCATGGAGGGCGGCCCGGTGATGGAGATGGGCAAGCCGGTGCGCATGGGCGTGGTGTCGCCGGCCGGCCGCCAGGATTTGACCAAGGCGCTGGTGGCGACCAAAAAGGGCGACGGCAAGACCGCCTATACCCTGTCGCATAAATTGTCGGAACCCGCCGATTACGTTTTCTATGTCGAACCGGCGCCTTATTGGGAACCCGGCGAGGGCAAGAACATCATCCATTATTCCAAGGTGGTGGTCGACCTGGGCTCCGGCGAGGGCTGGGACAAGCTGGTCGGCCTGCCGGTGGAAATCGAGCCCCTGGTCCGCCCCTATGGCCTGTGGACCGGCAATGTGTTCCGCGGCATCGTCAGGAAGGACGGCAAGCCGGTGCCCTTCGCCGAGATCGAGGTGGAATGGAAGAACGACGGCAGCGTCAAGGCGCCGTCCGATCCCTTCGTCACCCAGGTGATCAAGGCCGATGCGCAAGGGCAGTTCGCCTATGCCATGCCGCGTGCCGGCTGGTGGGGCTTCGCCGCCCTGGTGGACGGCAACAAGTCGAAGAACCCCGACGGCAAGCTGGTGCCCACCGAATTGGGCGGCCTGATCTGGGTCAAGGCCGTGGACATGAAGTAATGGCCCACATTCCCGACGGCGTGGCTGCGATTCCGGTGCTGGTGGCGGGCGCTGCCCTGTCCCTGGGCGGCATGGCCCTGGGACTGCGCCACCTGACGCCCGAGCGCCTGCCCAAGGCGGCCATGCTGTCGGCGTTGTTCTTCGTCGCCTCGCTGGTGCATTTCCCGGTGGGAATCAGCAGCGTGCACCTGCTGATGGGCGGCTTGGCCGGCATTCTGCTGGGCTGGGCCGCCTTTCCCGCCATCGCCGTCGGCCTGGTGCTGCAAGCGGCGCTGTTCGGCTTCGGCGGCGTGGTGGTGTTGGGGGTCAACCTGGCCAACATCGCCCTGCCGGCGGTGCTGGCCGGTCTGTTGGGCCGCCGCCTGCTGGGACGGCCGGCCTTGGCCGGGGCGGTCGCCGCCGGGGGCGCCGTCGCCGGCACC
>JAIWOG010000329.1 GCA_020217035.1 Magnetospirillum sp.
AAGCGATCGTGGCTGATGACCACGGCGCAGCCGGGGAACTCGGCCAGGGCGTCTTCCAGCGCCGACAGGGTTTCCACGTCCAGGTCGTTGGTCGGTTCGTCCAGCAGGATGACGTTGGCGGGACGGCTCAGCATCTTGGCCAGGTGGACGCGGTTGCGTTCACCGCCCGACAGCACGCCCACCTTCTTCTGCTGGTCGGCGCCCTTGAAGTTGAACAGGCCGGCATAGGCCCGCGAATTGATCTTGCGCTTGCCCAGGTCGATTTCTTCCTGGCCGTCGCTGATTTCTTCCCACACCGTCTTGTTGGCGTCCAAGTAATCGCGGCTTTGGTCCACATAGCCCAGGACCACGGTCTCGCCCACGGTGAAGGTACCGGTGGTCGGCTGTTCCGCGCCGGTGATCATGCGGAAAAGCGTGGTCTTGCCGGCGCCGTTGGGGCCGATGATGCCGACGATGCCGCCCGGCGGCAGCATGAAGTTCAGGTTTTCATAAAGCAGGTTGTCGCCGAACGCCTTGGACACGTTCTGCGCCTCGATGACCTTGCCGCCCAGACGGGGGCCGGGCGGGATCGAGATGACGGCGGGGCCGGTGGCCTTTTCCTGGCTCTTGGCCACCAATTCCTCGAAGGCGTTGATACGGGCCTTGGACTTGGTCTGACGGGCCTTGGGCGAAGAACGCACCCATTCCAGCTCGTCGCGGATGGCGCGTTGGCGGGCCGATTCCTCGCGTTCTTCCTGGGCCAGGCGCTGGCCCTTTTGTTCCAGCCAGCTGGTGTAGTTGCCCTCGTAGGGGATGCCGTGGCCGCGTTCCAGTTCCAAGATCCAGCCGGTGACGTTGTCCAGGAAGTAACGGTCGTGGGTGATCATCACCACGGTGCCGGAATAGTTTTCCAGGAAACGTTCCAGCCAAGCCACCGATTCGGCGTCAAGATGGTTGGTGGGTTCGTCCAGCAGCAGCATGTCGGGATGCGACAGCAGCAGGCGGCACAGGGCGACGCGGCGCTTCTCGCCGCCCGACAGCTTGTCCACCGACCAGTCGGACGGCGGGCAGCGCAGGGCGTCCATGGCGATTTCCACCTTGCGGTCCAAATCCCAGGCGTCGGCGGCGTCGATCTTTTCCTGCAACTCGCCCTGTTCGGCGATCAGGTCGTTCATCTCGTCGTCGGACATGTCTTCGCCGAACTTGGCCGAGACTTCGTTGAAGCGGTCCAGCAGCGCCTTGGTGGCGGCGACGCCTTCCATGACGTTGCCCAGCACGTCCTTGGCCGGGTCCAGATGCGGTTCCTGGGACAGATAGCCGATCTTCACGCCCTCGGCGGCCCAAGCCTCGCCGCCATATTCCTTGTCGATGCCGGCCATGATCTTGAGCAGCGTCGACTTGCCGGCGCCGTTGACGCCCAAGACGCCGATCTTGGCACCGGGCAGGAAGGACAGGGTCAGCCCCTTCAGGATGTCCTTGCCGCCGGGATAGGCCTTGGTCAGGCCCTTCATCACATAGACGTATTGATAGCTGGCCATGAAAAAAAACCTCCGGCACGGGCGAATTTAAAACGGTTGCAAGGGGTTTAGACGGGGCAGCGCTGTTTCGTCAACGGTTTGCTGAACCTGTCAGGCCGAGACTTGGCAGCTATCCGCACAAGGACATGACCAGATGGGGGGCGCTCCTGGGTTCAGATCCACTCGCCGGGCAATGATGGTAAGAACTTCGTCAGCATCAGACAGGTTGTCGTAAATATTATTCTTGCTATCCTTTTGGTGGATTCCCACAAGTTTCGGACAGTAGAAGTGAATGGTGAAGTCTGTTCGTCCTGGTGTCCGGGTCAGTGTCATGCCGTTCCCGTTGCAATTTATGGCTTTCATATAGTTTTTTATTTTCTCGATAAAACGCTTGTTCGGTGCGGTTACGCCATTATTGCATTTCTTGTTGTCGTAAGAGTGCCCTGCATTTCCTTTTACTTTTACTCTGGTTACCAGCGTGTAGGGCCATTCCTCTCCTTCCTTTAGTGCCAGTCCCTGCTTGATAGCGGCTTGAAGGCAGGGGGCCGCAAGGATCATTTCGGTTTGATCGACCAGGAAGTCTTCATATATGGCACTTTGCAGGCGGAAAATATTGTCCAGGCGTTTGTTGGCGTCGCCATTGAACACGATCACCACATCTCCCCAGCCTTCCGAAAGTAGGACGTGATCCTGGTCAGTCAATAAGTTGCCGACATGATGCCATTCGAGCATTTCATCATCAGGGGTGTCTTGTTGTCTGTTCTTGTAAAGGGTGGTTAGGCGGTAAATGAAATCAAGGCGTGAGGCCCGCGAGCCAAGAGTGACGCAAAGAAACGCAATCGGTCCATTTTCCAGGACTTTCATGTTTTGGTTGCTGGTCGATAATGAGGGCAAGGAGGTTTCAAAGTTCAATCGGACCGGAACGGCCATTTCGTGGCGTTCAAAAAAGACCGCGCCACTGTCCGTGGATGGGGATCCGACGCTTTTTAGTTGCGGGAGGAACGATCGGGATGGTGGTTCATTCACGGTCAGGCCGATGACGTCGTAACGACCTAAGACCTTGGTGTAAACCCGGCCGGCGTTGTCGTGGCCGAGAGGGAGTTTCTGCCACAGGCTTTCCCAGTTCAGCTTGTTGAGCGTCTCATCAGAAATGATGACTCGGTCCAGCATCACCAAAGGAGACACTTCGTCGTTCTTGCCCTGCCTTTTATTGGTCAAGGCAGCAAGAAGCTGACCGCGGACCGAAGGGGTCCGGCAAAGAGATTGCAGATATATCCTTAATGTCAGCAATCGTGGTGCGGCATTCAGGTCGGCGCGGTCAAGGGCGGCGTGCAGTTGCTCGATCTTGACCAGATAGAAATGCGCGATAACCCTTGCGAAGATCGCCTTTTGGGAAAGTGACAGTCCAGAATAGCTGTCCCGTTTGGGAGGGGCGAGTAGTCGTATGAAGAACCTGGGGTTTACCTTTGAAATTTTGTCGGTGAGGCTTTTTTCGAATGCCCAAAACTCCAGTTTGACGTCCTTGGCCATTCGGACCGCGCTGTCCACAAGATCGTCCCAAAGATTTTCCTGCGCTTCGGTCGCTGCGTCGTCGGGTCGGATCCATTGCTGCAACAGGGGGTGTGTCACCGTGTCTAGATTGCCGATTTCGGCGCTGACTTTTTCGTGTTGCAGATATCCGATAATACCCCGGCCAGAGTCGATGGACGAATTGTGCAGCCAATAGGCCAATTCCAGCGCGATTTGATAAAGGTGCCGGCCCGGTGCTCCATCCAGATGCATTTCCTGAAGCCAGGCTTGGGTGTTGCGGACGCAGCCATCGGGATGCATGAAGTCGCGAGCACGCAGCATCGCGCTTTGCCAGGGGATGTCATACAGATATCGGAAGAGATGGTGGTCGTAGTACTCGTTTCCATCAAAGTATTTTTCGCAGAAGCGGCTGTTAATTATCTCGTTCTTGTCGGCATCACTCGCATTTAGTGATGCGACTTCCTTGCTGATTTTATGAAGAAGTCTGCCCTCTCTTTGCTTCAATTGCTTGAGCATGTCCAAGAGTTTTTGGCTGAACTCGGGGGGGAGCTGCCGGGCGGAGTCTGGAAAAGCGGCGGATACGAAGGGGGCGTTATTCGCTTCTCCGTTAGCGAAATCCTCGCGTTTCTGGCGCCAAGCCTGCGCGGTGGTGATCAGGTCCGAGCGCTTGATTAATCCAGTCAGGGTCGAACTGAGGCCGCGCCACTTGGTGATTTCTTGGGCCAAGGGCGCCTGCGACAGGGCTTCAACCGTTTTCAACAGGTTTTCCGAGACATCCTTGACCCCGTCAAGCATTCGATGGGCCAGAACATCGGTCGGCGGCGTGAGCTCTTCCAAAATAGTGCAGCAGATGGACAGGCGCAAAAACCATTCGAAGCCGGGGACCTGCATGGTGACCCAGCCGCCTTCTAGAATGTGGTCGGTCAGGTTGAAGTCGATGCGCCGCAAAGGCGACGAAAACATCAAATCCAGATCCACCCCTAGAATTTCCTGGGTCAATGCGAACAGATAGGCCGGTCCCTTGACGATAGTGGCGATGATGTCGCAGGCGATTTCGCGGTGAATGGACCGCAATTCGTAACGGGGGTTGTTTTCTCCCAGATTCGTGAGGCCGTATTCCTGCAGGCCGGCGGAAACCAGGCGCAGCAATTTGGCCAGGGAACCATCGATCTTGCGCAACTTGTGCGGCTCCAGGTCCCCCAAACCGTGCAGGATGGCGGCATGGGACGCTTCGTGGGCGATCACGCTTTGCAGATCGGGGCGGTCCGGCATGAAGAACGAGGTGTTGAACAAGTCGATGGAATGGGCTTCGGCCTCTCGACCGTAATCCATCGAACTGTGGATGAATGAAATGTCCGAAGCTGCTGAATGGTTCCAGCGGTGCATATAGATGGCGCCGTGGGTTTCCTGATTGAACGGACGCTCGGCGCTGCCGAGGGACGAATACAGAAAGTTCTCGATCAATTCGCGCAGGTCGTTGCAGCGCTCGGACAGGTAGGACGAATAAATGCCTTGTTCTCGACGCCGTCCGATCAGTGGCTTCGGGTGGTCCTGAATGCCCAAGTCCAAGGCTGCCTCGAACTGGGCGCGCAAATCACCCAGGCGCTGAATGTGTTCGTGGGCAGCCTTCATCACCGCGGCCCGCACGATCAGGAAACGGCCAACCATCGAAGGCCGTTCGATCTGGCGAATGGCCCGGATGCCCCAGCGACACAGGGTCAGTTTGTGATAGACGATGTTGATCTTCAGGGTTTGCAGTGCCCGCAGCGCGTGATACAGGCGGCGCTTGTCCGATGGCCAATGGCCGTTTTCCAGCGCCGACCACAACGTGCGCCGCAACCGGAATTCCACGACCCGGCGTTTTCGGGCGTTCCAGTCCGGCACGTCTTTGGGCATCTTTTCCCGGGTGGGCTTACTCGATGGGATATCGGGAAACGAGATGACCCACTTGGCGGCAATGTCGCTGAGATCGCTTTGCGTTTTTGGTTCGTTCAGAAAGCTTAGCCACGAGGTGCCTCCCGTTCCCGGCGGCCCGCCCCAAATATACTCCTCCTCGTACCGCAAGGCTTCGTAGAGCGTCGGACTGCGCAGGGCATGGATCAGGTTGACCTGATGGTGGCGCAATTCCAGCAAGATGGTGTCCAGGCGCTCCAGCGTGTCCAGCCACATAAGCCAAGTGATGTCATAGCCTTGAGGCGAGACGGTCATTGTGGTTTCTCCGGGCATTGGGGGGCGTGTGATCCTTCCGCGATGGTGACGGGATAGGGGCACATGGAATTGTCGTGAGGTAGGTCTTGCAGCGCCGCAAGCGCCAAGCCCAGTCCGATGGCTGGCAGGGTGCCGCCAAGCAGTTGGATCCAACGTTCGCGAATGATCCAGTAATCGGATGCACGCCGGGCTTGATCCCAAAGCGGCGGAATGGGAAGGGCGCGAAGGTGGATGGGGCGGTGAAAGCGCTGTTTGGCGCCATAGCGATAGACCGCCCACAGCAAGAAAATGATGGCCATTGCCGTCCAGGCAAAGCACAAAAGCGTTCGCCCTGGGCCAGGGGTTCGGAAAATGCTGATGGTCACAATCAGCCAGATGAAGCTGGTCCAGATCGATGAGCAATAAGTGATCAGGAACCGGAAGGTGGCGCGGCTGGTATCTTGCCAGTCATTGGGGGCTGCAGAAAAATACTGCGCCATAGCAAGGTACAGCAGGCCGGTGCTGCCGCTGCTGACCGGCTGCCAAACCACCGGGTCGGAATTGGTGGGGAATTGCATGAACCTAGCTTGGGACTTCACCAATTCACACGCCAGTCGCCAGATGCGGCGCGGAGCCGATCCCGTTTCGTGGACCTCGGTATAGATGATTTTGCTGGGCAGGCCCAAAAACCAGTCGCGATAGGCGTAGGGAAGTGGCGCATGCAGGGTCTCAAGCGTTTTTGGGCGCAAAACAAGTGTGTAAAGGGCAATGGGTATGACGAACCATAGGGCCAGCAGCGAAATGGCCCACCACCACTGTGCCACCCATCCTAGTTGTTGATGCATCCAGGCATAAGACGTCACAGTCTTGGTCAGGTTGATGGGCGTCAGGAAGAAAAAGCCATAGAGGGCGAACAGGCAGGCAAAGGCGAAGTCAAAAAGTTTCAGCATCTCAGGCATCAGCCGGAATTCCGCCTGGGACAGCCATAGGGTCGGCGGGGGCGGGGCGTTGGTCACCGACTGGTCACCCTGATGGTCGTGGGGTTTTGGGGCCTTTTTCTCTTCTGGTATTAGCATCCACACGGCATAAGGGTGTCGTAATGGAGCCCAGCCTGCCCGCAAGGAGTGTATGATGGTTCGCGCATCAAGGGCTTTGATGGTGGAGTAGGCAAGCTTTAGGCATTTCATTTGTCGCCTTGTCCCGCATAAAGGGTTGATGGGCGCAAAAATAGCCGCGATCCCTTAGGGATGCGCGGCTATTTTTGCAGCTTTATTGGAAGTTGCGGGTCAGGTGTAGTGAATTGGCGTGGGCCGACGCGGCCTTTTGTTCAATGCTATAGGATTGCGATGCGATGCCGGACCTCGTCGCACCCAAGTGCTCCCCCGCACTTTGGCGCAGCCGTAGGATTTCCAGATCTTCGGCGATGCGGTCGTTCTTACGGCGTTCATCGCGCAATGTCGCTTCGATATTCGCTAGGCTCACATTGGTTTCGCGGGCGCGTCGCTGCTCATATCCAATGTTGCTGGTGAGCTGGGCGTGAGTGCGTTGGGACGATTCTTCGATTTGCAAGAGTCGATCCTCGACTCGGGCCTGCTGATCACGGATATCCATCAACACGGCTAACATTTCTTGCAGCAGGGCTGGTATGGGCGTGGAGGCATCCATTGAGCCGTTATCCGGAGGTACGGCATCATCCTCGGCCACCACTTCCTGTGTGGTGTTCTTATCGCTCTTCGCATTAGGCATCTTTGCGGGCTTCCCCTCCCCCAATCCGTCCCAAGTACGGGTGGGGTGTTGTTTGACGGCTCTTCAAGAAGGGGTATTTTACACCCCGGTACAGATTAAATCAATAAAGTCAAGAGGAAGCTTGATGTTGCAGCGATTATTCCTGCGGCGCTTACTCATGGTTGTACTTGTGTCTATGCGCGCGACTCTAGGAGCTGAATTTATGGGAAGTCAAGAATAAAGTGTGTTCCCAGCCCTGCGTCCAAAGCCCCTTGCCAGCCTGCCTGGCAAGGTGGACCATCTTTCGGACTAAAGGACAAACCGCCTGGGAGGGCCCGAACATGACCGGCAAGACAGTTTCGCTTCCGCGCGCCGCCGCCCTGGTGGGGCCGTTTTCCAGCGGCAAGACCAGCCTGCTGGAGGCCCTGCTGTTTCGCGCGGAAGCCATTCCCCGGCAAGGCCGCATCAAGGACGG
Source organism: Magnetospirillum sp. (assembly GCA_020217035.1). Classification (GTDB taxonomy): domain Bacteria; phylum Pseudomonadota; class Alphaproteobacteria; order Rhodospirillales; family Magnetospirillaceae; genus Magnetospirillum. The sequence goes on from JAIWOG010000329.1 coordinate 7,414, forward strand.
CAACACTGTGGGCGATTCCAGCGCCGAGGCCCGCGCCCGGCTGATGAGTGTCGAGCCCAACCTGGCCTGCGTCGAGTTCATGGGCGAGAAGTGGAGCTTCGTCGACTGCCCCGGCTCGGTGGAGTTCCAGCAGGATTCCTACAACGCGCTGTTGACGGTGGACGCCGCCATCGTGGTGTGCGAGCCCGATCCGGCCCGCGCCGTCATGGTGGCGCCGCTGTTGAAGTTCCTGGACACCCACAAGGTGCCGCATCTGCTGTTCGTCAACAAGATGGACGCCGGCGGCATCCGGCTGAAGGAAACCCTGGAAGCGTTGCAGGCGGTGTCGGAACGCCCGCTGGTGCTGCGCGAGGTGCCGATCCGCGAAGGCGACAAGGTCACCGGCTATGTCGATCTGGTCAGCGAGCGGGCCTACAAATACCGTCCCGGCCAGAAATCCGACCTGATCAAGATTCCCGATTCGGCCCGCGAGGAAGAACAAGCGGCGCGTCAGGAGATGCTGGAGCATCTGGCCGATTTCGACGACCACCTGATGGAAGAATTGCTGGAAGACGTGGCGCCGCCATCGGACGAGGTTTATGGCGACCTGGCCAAGGACTTGGCCGACGACTTGATCGTGCCGGTGTTCTTCGGCTCGGCCGAAAGCGACGGCGGCATCACCCGGCTGTGGAAGGCGCTGCGTCACGAGGTCCCCGAACCCACCACCACCGCCGCCCGTCTGGGCTTCGCCAATGGCGGGGCGCCGGTGGCGCGGGTGTTCAAGACCCAGCACGCCACCCATACCGGCAAGCTGTCGTGGTCCCGCGTGCTGCGCGGCGAGTTCGCCGACGCGCAACTTTTGGCCGGCGGCAAGGTCTCGGGCCTGTTCGTCCCCGGCTTGGGCAATCCGGCCAAGGTGGCCAAGGCGTCGTTGGGCGAGGTGGTCGCCTTCGGCAAGTTGGACAGCGCCGCCACCGGCATGGTGCTGGGCGGCGACGGCCAGACCGGCGGGGAATGGCCGGCGGCGATGGAGCCGTTGTTCGCCATGGCGCTGGAAGCGGAAAAGAAGGGCGACGACGTCAAGTTGTCGGGGGCGCTTACCAAACTGGTCGAGGAAGACCCGTCCTATCGACTGGAACAGAACGCCGAATTCGGCGAGACCGTGCTGTGGGGCCAGGGCGAAATCCACCTGATGGTGGCGTTCGAGCGGCTGAAAAGCCGCTTCGGCATGGGGGTCGTCACCCACAAGCCGACGGTGCCCTACAAGGAAACCATCAGGAAATCCACCTCCGTCCATGGGCGCCACAAGAAGCAATCGGGCGGCCACGGCCAGTTCGGCGACGTGCATCTGGAGATCAGGCCGCAGCCGCGCGGCGCCGGCTTCGTCTTCGAGGACAAGATCGTCGGCGGCGCGGTGCCGCGCAACTACATCCCGGCGGTGGAAGACGGGGTGGTCGAGTTCCTGAAGCAGGGGGCCTTGGGCTTCCCGGTGGTGGACGTCGCCGTCATCCTGACCGACGGCAGCTATCACAGCGTCGATTCTTCGGACATGGCGTTCAAGACCGCCGCCCGCATCGCCATGGTGGAAGGTCTGCCGCAATGCGAATCGGTGCTGCTGGAACCGGTTCTGGCGGTGGACATCTCGGTGCCCGCCGACTTTACCTCCAAGGCCCAGCGCATCATCACCGGCCGTCGCGGCCAGATCCTGGGCTTCGACGCCAAGGACGGCTGGACCGGCTGGGACCAGGTGTCCGCCTATCTGCCGCAGGCGGAAATGGGTGACCTGATCGTCGAGTTGCGGTCGCTGACCATGGGGGTGGGCACCTTCGCCTGGCGCTTCGACCATTTGCAGGAACTGAGCGGTCGCCCCGCCGACCAAGTGGTGGCGGCCCGCAAGGAAGCCCTGGCCAAGAAAGGCTGAGAAGAAAAGGCCGGGGACATTCCCCGGCCTTTTTACTTGCCGAACCCAGCCCGCACCAGCAGCACGTGGAAGTCGCGCAGCGCCTTTTGCGCCTTGGCGGCGTCGGTGATGCCCTCGATGAAATGGGCGTCGAAATTGGGTTGGCGCAGCAGGGCCAGGATGCGTTCACGGGCGCGGTTCATGGACTTGCCTTCCGGCAGCACCCCGGCGGCGCAGAACTGCACCAGCCTGACGGCTCGGTCACGCAAATGGCTGTCCTGGTGGTCCAGCTTCTCGATGATCTGTTCCTCGATCAGATAGCGTTCCAAGATGGCGTCGATATGGTTGCCCAGCTTTTCCTTCATGGCCTGGGGGAACGGGCTGCGCATGATCGCCCGATGGGCGGCGGTGGCGCGGATCATCTTGTCCTTGGGCGTCAGCCCGCGCTGGCACAGCCGCAGGATCGAGATGGTGCCCAAGATGCGCTGGAAATGACCCATGATGTCCTGGGTGTGTTCCGGGCCGATGGGGCTGGCCGCCAGGTCGCACAGATACATGGCGCCATAGGCCAGGTCGGGCATGACGTTGAAGCAATTGGCGATGGCGATGGCGCGGCCCTTGGCGCCGCCTTCGTCCACCATGCGGGTGTAACGGGTGGTCAACGCCTCGGCGGTTTCAGGGCCGAACAGCGGCCCGTCGGGGCCCAGC